>NZ_JBHWZH010000146.1:0-14311 GCF_042728285.1 Streptomyces sp. NPDC060194
GGGCCGACCCGGCGCCCCGCGCCCGATCAGCCCCCGCCCGCCGCCGCGACCGCCCTGCGGCGCCCGCGCCCCGGACCCCGCTCAGCGCGTCCCGAACCGCCGCGCCAGCGCCCGCAGTCCCGCCGAGCGCCCCTCGCGCGGCACCGTCCACAGCGTCTGACCCCGCACGCCCCACCCTTCGAGCAGCGCGTTCGCGGCGAGGAACCCCGTCGTCGCCGCCCGCTCCATCAGCGCCACCGGCAGCTCGGTGCGCACCAGGTCGCCCGCCACCATGACCGACGGGTCCGGAGTCCGCACGGTCGGCCGGTCGCGGAACCCGCCCACCGGGAACAGCGGGCAGTCCGCCCGCCACTCGTGCCGCTCGTGCACGATCTTCGCGTCCCTGGTCTCCGGGTACACCCGGTGCAGCTGGGCGAGGAGCCGCTCCTCCTCCGCCGACCGGTCCGCGCCCGGATCGACCGCGTAGGCGTGCAGCTCCACGACCGAGCCGCCGGTCCGCTCCGACCAGCGCCGCGCCTCGCCCTCCCACAGGTTCAGCACGCTCACGTTGTCGAGCCCGCCGTACCCGCTGGTCCCGAGGAACCCCGGCCGGTCCGGCGCGACCGGCCGGTCCAGCCACAGCCGGGACACCAGGAACGGCGGCGCCGTCCGCAGCCGGGCGATCCGCCCCCGCCACTGCGCGTCACCCAGCCCGGGCGAGGCCCCGACCAGCGCCCGCAGCCCGCCGGTGTCGAGCGCGAGGACCAGCGCGTCGTGCCGGTGGGCGCGCCCGCCCGCCGTGACCCGCACGCCCCCGCCCGGCTCACCGTCGGGCTCCACCGTCTCCACGGGGGTGCCCGTCCGCACCAGCGCCCCGTGCCGCTCCAGGTACTCCCGCAGCGGATCCCACAGCGCGTCCGGGTACGGCTCGTCCGGCACGTCGAACAGCAGGCCCTCGCTGGAGCCGAGGAAGTAGATGTGGAACATCAGCACCAGCTCGGCGGCGGACAGTTCGCGCGGATCGGCGAAGAAGCTCCGCGAGAACACCTCGAACGCCAGGTGGTGCGCCGCCTCGGGGAACCTGATCCGGTCGAGCAGGTCGCGGGCGCTGACCTGGTCCAGCTCCTCGTACACCTGCGGCACCCGCACGTCGAGCAGCGGCAGCGCGGCCCGCGGGTTCATCGACAGCAGGTCCCGCCACCCGAAGCTGGGGCTCAGCGCGACGAAGCCGAGCGCGCTGAACGGGGGAGTGCGCGGCACCCTCGCGAAGCTGTCGTGCAGCCCGCCGCTGTGCGTCAGCGGGTAGTCCGGGAGCCCCGTCAGCGACGACAGCCCCGGATCGACCCGGCGCAGCAGCCCGCGCAGGTTGTAGTACTGCCGGAAGAACGCGTGGAAGCCGCGGCTCATCGTGGCGACCTCACCGTCACCCAGCTCCACCGGCCAGCCCGCGAGCCGCCCGCCGAGCTCCTGCTCCCGCTCGTACACCGTCACCCGCACCCCGCGCTCGGCGAGCGCGACGGCGGCGGCGAGGCCCGCGATGCCGCCGCCGACCACTGCGGTGTCGGGGGCGGGCCCGGAGATCCGCGGCGCCCCGCCGGCCGGGTGGATCACCGCGGCCCGCCGGTCCAGGCCGCGCCGCGCGTTGCCGTCCGGAGCCGTCCGCCGATCCCTCATGCGACGGCCTCGGCGGTCTCGTCCGCGCGCGGCGAGGGGATCATGGGAACCTGCGCGGTGAACGTGTGCGTGATCCCGGTCTGCCAGCCGGGCAGCGGCAGCGTCCGCACCCCGGTGAAGCCCGCCCGCGCCACCCGCTCGGCGAAGACCGGCGCGGTGTCGAAGTCGACGACGCTGCGCCACAGGTGGCGGTACAGCTCCGCGTCCCCCGTCAGCCGGCCCGCGGGCATGACGATCGACCGGCACACCGCCGTCCACACCGCCCGGTCCGCGGGGCGCCCGCTCAGCGTGTACTCGTGCACGGCCAGCCGCCCGCCCGGCGCGAGCAGGTCGCGCACCGAGGTCAGGACGGCCTCGGGGTCGGAGACGTTGCGGAACAGGTAGGCGGCGAACGCCGCGTCGTACCCGGCGTCCGGCTGCCCGGAGCCCACGTCGGTGAGGACGTCGGCGAGCTTCTCCACCGGCGCGTGCACGAACCTGACCGTGGACGGCCACCGCTTGGCCGCGGCCCGCTCCAGCATCCCGGCCGAGGCGTCCACGGCCACGATGTCCGCCCAGGGGGCGGCCGCGAGCAAGGCGGCCGTCGAGGCGCCGGTTCCGCAGCCGAGGTCCAGGATCCGCATCCCCGCCCCGCCGTCGGGCAGCCGCAGCCGGCGCGCGGAGCGCCGCAGGTGTCCGTGGTAGCCGGGACTGGCGGCGACCAGCCGGTCGTAGGCGGAGGCGGCGTGGTCGAAGGCGGCGGACAGATCGTCGTCGCGCAACAGAGTCATGAAGCGGTCTCTCCCTGGGGTGCTCGGTGCTGGGGGATGGTCTCGGGCGGCGCGGCGGGGTGGCGCGGCAGGAAGGGGAGTTCGGCGACGGTCCGCAGCATGGGGGCGACCGGCGTGCGCAGCCCGATCGACACGTCCTCCCACGGCCGTGACCCGCCGTCGAGGAAACGCAGCACGCGTTCGAACGGCACCCGGCCGAAGAGGCCGGCGAAGAACCCGGCGCCGTCGATCCGGCCGGTGTCCAGGGCCCGCAGCATGACCGCGTCCATGGCCCGCGAGCGCCGGCCGTGCGGGCGCGGCGGCAGCGGCTCGCGGCCGGCGAGCAGCCGGGCCGCCACCGCCCGGCTCTGCCGCTGCACGGCGGCGAAGGTGTACCCCGTGGACGGCCGGGTCGCCCCGCCGGCCGCACCGATCCGGAACACCGACCGCCCGGCCCGGCGCGGGAACCGCCCGTCCGTCATCGGGATGACGCCCTGCTCGGCGGCCGTGACGGCGAACTCCCGCAGCCCCAGCACCTCGCCGGTGTACTGCCCGAGCGCCCGCTCGTACCCGGCGGCGTCCAGCGGGCTCCGGCTGAACTCCGTGTACTCCACGAGGGCGTGCCGCGGCCCCGTCGGCAGCACGTAACCGAAGGACAGGCCGTGCGCGGGCTGCGGGGTCCGGAAGTCCATCAGGTCGGCCACGCCCGGATCGAAGGCGTCGTCGGCGGTCTCGACGAACCAGCCGCGGAAGTGCTGCAGCAGGGTGGTGCGGGCCGGCGGCAGCGCGCGCGGCGGTCGGGAGTCGAACACCCAGCGGGCGCGCAGCGCCACCGGTCGCCCGGCCGCGTCCCGGCCGCACACCTGGGCCCCGTCCGGACCGTCGCGTACGGCGTCCACCTCGGCCGCGACCCGCCCGAACCGGTCCCGGCCCGCGAGCACCGCCCCGACGTGCGCCTCGAACGCGTCCGACCGCAGCATCTTGTACGCCAGCGGCGCCGGCGCGCCCACGACCGGCCGACCGTCCGCGCCCCGCACCCGAAGCCGCTGCCAGGACGCGGCGAGGATGCCGTCGAACGCGCCCCCGGGCTCCTCCCAGAAGCACCAGGTGCGCTCCGGCGGCCGCAGCGGTCCGGGCGGGGCGTCCACCAGCAGGACGGAGGGGCCGCCCGCCGCGGGGGAGGAGACCGCCAGGGCGTGGGCGAGCGACAGTCCGGCCGCGCCCGCCCCCACGATCACGACATCCGCGTCCCGCACACCGCACCCTTTCCGCGTTCTTCCTGGTCCCGTCGCCGGCCACTCGCCGGACCCGCCCGGGGCGGGTGCGCGGTGAGCTGCCGAGGTCCCTTCCTGCGTTCGTACCCCGTCGGATGCGCCGCAGGGGTGAACGGCGCGCCGGGGAGGTTTCCTCGATCCGGCCGACTTCAGTCCCGCAGTGGTCCCCGTGCCACGCTTATACCGGAATGCGCGGGGCCGCCGTCGAGTTTCTGGGCCGAGACGTCCAGCACGGGGTAGTCGGCGAGGTCGACCGACGGGAGCGGCAGCCGCGCCGAGCCGCCGGGTCCGAGGACGCCGACGGCGATCATCCGGTCGTGCGCGCGGCTCATCAGCCAGACCTCGTAGTACCCGCCGTCGTCCCGCGGCAGCCCCGCCACCGACACCACCAGCCGGTCCCCGCCCGGTCCCGCCGCGCTCTCCAGCCGGACCGTCCCCGTCACCCGCCGCCCGTCCGCGCCCGGGACCGGGCCCGGCGGTGCGAGGCGGAAGGGCTCGCCCGCCGCCCGCACCCGTACGGCCTGCTCCGGCTGCTGCCAGCGCGCCGCGGAGGCGCCGATGCCGGCGCCCGCGACCAGGCAGACGACGGCGACGAGCACCGCGACCAGGGCCGACACCCGGCGACGGGAGGAGGCCGGTGCGACGGCGGGGGCGCGGTCGGGAGGGGGCGGCGCAGGGGGTGCGGGCAGCACGGGGGGAGGGGCTCCGTCGGCCGCCAGTTGCGCGCTGATGCCCGCCCAGACCCGCTCGGGCGGCGCGAGCAGCAACCGGTCGTCGTCCGTGGAGGTGCGCGCCGCGTCGACCACCCGCCGCAGCGCCGCCAGCTCGTCGCTGCACGCCGGGCACAGCCGCAGATGCCGCCGCACCGGTTCGTCCGCCTCGAGCCCGGCGGCGCCGTCGACCGCGAGGGCGGCGAGGTCCTCGGCGGCGAGATGGTGCACCGTGTCGCCTCTCTTCGAGCCGCTCCGCTCGGCGGCCTTTCGGACCTACTTCCGAAGAACCGCCGCCGGCGGATGCGGCCCGCGCCGACCGCTCAGCACGGCGCACCGTTCTCCTGTGCCCGGACCCCACCGGCCGCCGGTGCGTCGGGGGAAGCCGGGCGGGAGGGGAAGCCGGGCGGGCCGGGGGCGCTCCCGCCGTCCCCGCCCGCCCGGGGTCCGAGGGGGTGTGGAGGAGGTCAGGTCCGTCAGTGCGTGGGACCGAGCGCGCCGCTGTCCACCGAGCGCCGCAGCCGGTGGAGTCCGCGCCGGGCGTGGCTCTTGACGGTGCCCAGCGGCAGCCCCGTGCGCTCGGCGATCTGGCTGTGCGTCAGGTCGTCGAAGAACGCCATGTTCAGGATCCGCCGCTGCTCGGCGGGCAGCTTCTCCATCTCCTGCGCCACGAGCACCCGGTCCAGCGCCACCTCCGGCCGGTCGCCGCTCTCCTGGACGTCGGGCGTGCCGAGACTCGCCGCCGCGACCGCGAGTTCACCGCGCCGAGTCCGCGCCGAGAGCGCGTCGGCGATCTTGCGCCGGGTGATGCCGACCAGCCAGCCCGCCAGCGCGCCGCGGTCGGGACGGTAGCCGGAGCGGCCGCGCCAGGCCGCCAGGAACACCTGCTGGGTGACGTCCTCCGCCTCCCGCGCGTCGCCGAGCGAACGGGTCGCGAGGGTGTGCACGAGCGCGCCCCAGCGGCGGTAGGCGGCGGCGAACGCCTCCTCGTCGCCCCGCACCAGGCCGGCGGCCACCTCCTCGTCGGCGAGGGTCCGCTCCGTCGGCGCGTGGTCGGGCACGGACAGGGGATGGGGGAGATGCGTGTCGATCGCCGTCATGTGGGCCCTTCCTGGGGTCGACCGCGTCGGTCGGCCGCCCCGGCGCGCGGGGGCGACGATCACACCCTCGCGGGATTTCGCGACCCGGACAACATGCATCGATAGTGCGTCGTATGGTGAGCGCATGACCGAACCGCCGTCCCCCGCGGCCGACTCCGCCGCCGACGCGGGCCTCACCACCGGAGCCGTCGCGCGTCGCCTCGGCGTCGCCCCCACCACCCTGCGCTCCTGGGACCGCCGTTACGGCATAGGCCCCGCAGCCCACCGCGGCGGCCGGCACCGCAGGTGGGCGGCGGCGGACGTCGCCGTCCTGGAGCGGATGTGCCGGCTCACCAGCGCCGGGGTGCCCCCGGCCGAGGCGGCCAGGACCGCCCGCGAGGAGCACGCGGACCTTACCGCCGCCCAACAGCCGCCCGCCGCACCGGCCGTGCCCGTCGCACCGCGCCGCCAGCCCGGGGCGCGCAGCGCCCTGCCGCTCGGTCAGGTCCGCACCGAGTGCCGCGGCCTCGCCCGCGCCGCGGTCCGGCTCGACGCGCAGACCCTGGACGACCTGCTGGCCGCGGTCATCACCTCCGACGGCCTCCTCGTCGCCTGGGAGGAGGTCATCATGCCCGCCCTGCACGCGGTCGGCCGCAAGTACGAGTCGTCCGGGGAGCGTTACGTCGAGGTCGAGCACCTGCTCTCCTGGCACGTGTCGTCGGCCCTGCGCCAGCACCGCCCGCGCCCCGCCCCCGCCGCCGACACCCAGGCCGCGCTCCTTGCCTGCGTCCCGGGGGAGTCGCACACCCTGCCGCTCGAGGCGCTCGCGGCGTGCCTGGCCGAGGAGGGCGTCGCCGTCCGCATGTTCGGCGCGGCGCTCCCCGTCGAGGCGCTGGAGGAGGCGGTGCGCCGCACCGGCCCGGCCGCCGTCATGCTCTGGGCCCAGTCCCGTACGACGGCCAGCCGCGCACTGGCGCAGCACGTCGGCGCCATCGAGTGGGGCGTGCGCGGAGCCCGCACCCGGCCCACCGTCCTGCTCGGCGGCCCGGGGTGGGCCGGCCCGCACCTCGCGGGCACCTACCGCCCCGCGAGCCTGCGCGAGGCGCTCGACCGCGTGCTGACCCTGTGCCGACGCCCCTACGCGGCCGAACTCAGCGGCTGACCCGGCCGGCCGCCCCGGGCGCTCGACCGGCCCCGCGGCCGTACCGCCCGCCGACCGGCCCCCGCGGCCGGCCGGGTCAGGCCCGCAGCATCTGCCGCAGCGCCCGCCCGAACACCAGCCGACCCGACCGCGCTACCACCGGGTCGGCCACACCCGGCAGCCCCCGTACGAGCAACTCCTCCGTCCAGGTCACCACCGACCCGGTGCCGGACGCGGCGACCTCGATCTCCGCCCACCCGCCCAGCAGCCGGCCCTCCTTCTCCACCCGGCACACCCCCGTACGCCCCCCGGCCGGGGGCTCCCACCGCACGACCACCATCCGGTCGTCGATCAGGGTCAGCGGCCCGAGCGCCGTCAGCGCCGTGAAGCGGGTGCCCACGCCCGCCGGCGGCGGGGTCAGGACCTCGGCCCGGGTCAGCGGCACCGAGGCCGCGTGCGCGGGCCAGTCGGTGACCCGCGACCAGGCGTCGGCGGGCGGACGGGGCGAGGTGGCGCGGACGCGGAAGACAGCCATGCCCCGACTCTACGGTCGCGACCCGACCGCCGCCGGGCAGCCGGCAGGCATGGCCCGGGAGCTCAGGGGCACCCGCCCACCATGGCTGTTCTCAGGAAGCTCGCACGTCCCCTGCTCGCCTCGACGTTCGTCTCCGGTGGCCTCGGCACCCTGCGCACCCCGCAGCCGGTGGTCCCCGCCGCCGACCCGGTCGCCCAGCCCGTCGCCCAGCGGGTCCCCGGGCTGCCGGCGGACACCGAGCAGCTCGTCCGGATCAACGGCGCGGTCCAGGTGGGTGCGGGCCTGCTGCTCGCCACCGGGAAGTTGCCCCGGGTCGCCTCCCTCGCGCTCGCGGCGTCGCTGATCCCCACCACCGTCGCCGGCCACGCGTTCTGGAACGAGAAGGATCCCGACGAGCGCCGGCGGCAGCAGATCCACTTCTTCAAGAACGTGTCGATGCTGGGCGGGCTGCTCCTCGCCGCCGTCGACACGCACGGCAAGCCGTCGGTGGCCTACCGCTCGCGCCACGCGGTCTCCCACAGCGGCGACCTCGCCCAGGTCGCCCGCCGCGAGGCCCGCCTCGCCGCCCGCAGCGCCCGGATCTCCGGCCGCGAGGCCCGGGTGAACGCGAGCCGCTCGCTGAGCCGGGCCGGCCACGGCGCCCGGGCGAACGTCAGGTCCGCGGCCCGCACCGCGAAGCGGCAGCTCCCCTCGACGTAGGCGGCCCCGCTACCAGTCCCCGTCCTGCACCGGCTGCCCCGGCGGGTCGCCCAGGGGCTTCACCTGGTGCGGGGACGGCGGCTGCCACGGCGCATGGTCGTCGCCGATCCAGTCGCCGACCGGCTTGACGTCCCCGAGGGCGTCCGACGCCGGGAGGTCCTGCCGGTCCTCGTCGAAGTAGTCGAACCACGGCAGCCCGGCCGCCGTGTACGCGGCGCGGTCGACGGGCGAGGGCGGCGGGGCCTCGCCGGTGATCCGCCGCCACTCCGGGGGCGTCACCAGGTGGACGAAGACCCGCCCGGCCGCCTCGCCGGCGTAGTCGGACAGCGGGCGGCGGTCCTCGTAGACCGACTGCCGCATGGTGCCGCCCACCCCGAGCCCCATCGCCGCGGCCGCCCGGGGCGCCGCCGCACCCGGCACGGGCGGGGGAGCGCCGGCCGCCATCGGCGCGGGCACGGCCGGCCCGCCGAAGGCGCCCGTTCGCGGCCCGGCTCCCGCCCTGCGGGCCCGCTCGGCCGCCTCGACCCGCCGCCGCTCCGCCTCCCGCCACTCCTCCAGCGCCGCCCCGGCGAGCGGGAACGCCTGCAACTGCACCCCGCCCCACACCTCCTCGCCGGTGACCTGCCCCTCCACCGTCGCACCGAGCCCCAGCGGCACGGCGACGAACTGACGGACCGTCCCCTGGCCGGAGTTGATCCCGTCGAGCCACGGCTGCCCCGGCACGGTCACGTAGTTCTGCGGGTCCCGCCCGAGCCGGCCGCTCCACGGCCTGCCCGACACCGCGCACACCTTGCCCACCCCCACCTGCAGCGCCGCCGGAGCGCCCGTGGCGGCGAAGCTCAGCCACATCGCCTCCCGCAGGTAGACGGGGAGCAGCACCCCGCCCCGCGCGAGCCAGTCGGCGGGGACGGTGTCGGGGAAGTCCTCGACCCGGCGGAGCGGGAACGTGCCGAGGCCCGGCGGCAGCGCGTGCGTGCCGGTCTCCGGCAGCCGCAGCGTCCGCATGAACGTCACCCGCACCCCGCCCGGCAGCACCAGCGCGTTCCCGTCGATCCGCACCGTCTTGTCCGTCATCCGCGCTCCCGTCCCCTGCCGGGCGGCCGCTCGCCGCCCTCGGCGGCTGACACGCCCCCACGCACCCGGCCGGTTCCGCTCAGGCGGACGCCGACGCGTCGCGCTGCCGCACCGACGGCGGCGACATCGCCCACCGGATCGCCCCCGTGATCGCGTGCCCCGTCGGACGCACGCAGACCTCCTCGACGATCGGCACCCGCGGTAGCGACAGCATCGAACGCGCCCAACCGGGCAGTGTCGTCACCGCGTTCGCCGCGAGCAGCGCGTACGGCGGCCGGGCGGCCAGCGGCAGCGGCGGGTGCAGCAGGATGAACCGGGCCGCCTCCCGGGCCTCCGCCGTCGCCGCCAGCTCGGGCCGGTACGCGGCCAGGCCCTGCGCCAGAGCCCGCCGGTCGCGCGGCGGGTCGACGACGCCGAGCGCGGACGCCACCTCCGCCATGTCGGCCAGGTACGCGTCGCACCCGGCCCCGTCCAACGGCCGCTCGCCGAACCGCTGGTGCGTGCGCAGGAAGCTGTCCGCCTCCGCCATGTGCACCCAGGCGAGGAGGTGCGGATCGGCGGCGTGGTACGGCGCCCCGGTCGAACTGATCCCCCGCACCCGCTCGTGGACGGCCCGTACCTGGTCCACCGCCTGCTGCGCGTGCTCCGCGGTGCCGAACGTGGTGACCGCGAGGAAGGTGCTGGTGCGCTGGAGCCGCCCCCACGGATCGCCCCGGTAGCCGGAGTGGGCGGCCACCGCGGCCATCGCCTGCGGGTGCAGCGACTGCAGCAGCAGCGCCCGCAGCCCGCCGATGAACATCGACGCGTCCCCGTGCACCCGGCGGATCGCCGCGTCCGGCGCGAACCACCGGGGCCCGGGCGTCTCGTGGATACGGGCGCGGTTCTCCGGCCCCGAGGGGCCCGCCACCCGCGCGAACAGCGCCCGGCCCAGCCGGACGCGCAACGCGGACGATCCTGGTGCGGTAGGACTCATGCCCCCAGTATCCGCCGCCCGCCCGGAAACGGACCGGGATCCGCCCGGGCCGCCCGTGTCTTTGCCGGCGACGAGCGCCCGGCCTCCGCCGACCGCGCCCCGATCCGTGCGACGATCGCGGCGGCCCGGCCCCGCGCGCCCGATCCCCCCGCCTCCGGCGGGATGTCGGACCGCGGACCGGGCACGAGGAACCACGCGGAACGACGACGCCGGAGCGGCCGGCGCGCGGGGCGACAGGAGAGCGACACATGCGGCCACCCTCCGGCAGTCACGACGTGGTGGTGGTCGGCGCCGGCCTCGCCGGCCTGGCCTGCGCCCAGGACCTCGGCGCGGCGGGGCTCTCCGTCCGCGTCCTGGAGGCCTCGGACGGCGTGGGCGGCCGGATGCGCACCGACCGCCGGGACGGTTTCCTTTTCGACCGCGGCTTCCAGGTCTTCAACACCTCCTACCCGCAGGTCAAGAAGCGGCTCGCGCTGCGGGCCCTGCGGCTGCGCCCCTTCACCCCCGGCCTCGTCCTGCGCCGCGACGGCGAACTGCTGCGGATCGCCGACCCCACCCGGCGCCCCCGGATGGCCTCCGGGCTGCTCCCGGGCCGCGCCGCGCCCGCCCGCGACCTGGCCGCGCTCGGCCTGCTCACGGCCCGCGACATGCTCCAGCTGGTCGCCGTCCTCAAGCGCGCCCCCGAGCACACGACCCGTACCGCGCTCGCCGAGGCGGGCGTCTCCGAGCGGACCGTCGACACCCTTCTGCGCCCCTTCCTGTCCGGGGTGTTCCTGGAGGACGAGCTCGGCACGTCCTCGCGCTTCCTCCACCTGGTGCTGCGCAGCATGGCCCGCGGGACGCTCTGCCTGCCCGGCCGCGGCATCGGCGCCGTCCCCGAGCAGCTCGCCGCCGCCCTCCCCCCGGGCACCGTCGACCTGGAGACCCCGGTCACCGCCCTGACCGACGACGGCGCGCTCGTCGGCACCGCCACCGAGCACCGGGCGCGCGCGGTCGTCGTCGCCACCGACGCCCGCACGGCGGCCGGGCTGCTGCCCGGCCTGGACGTCCCCGACGGCCGGACCGTCACCACCTACTACCACGCCGCCGTCACCGCGCCGCTCGCCGAGCCGACCCTCCTGGTCGACGGCGCCCGGCGGTTCCTCAACTCCTGCGTGCTCAGCGAGGTCGCCCCCACCTACGCCCCCCAGGGCACCTCGCTGGTCTCGACCTCCGTCCTCGGCGCCGACACCCCCGGCCGCGAGTCAGCCCTGCGCGCCGACCTCGCCGACGCCTACGGGACCGACACGAGCGGCTGGGAGCGCGTGGCGACGTACACGGTCCCAGACGCGCTCCCCGCGATGCTCCCGCCCTGGCCGCTCAGCCGCACCACCCGCTTCGGCCCCGCCCGCTACGTCTGCGGCGACCACCGGGCCACCGGCTCCGTCCAGGGCGCCCTCGCCTCCGGGGCCCGCGCCGCCCGCGAGGTCCTCGCCGACCTCGGCGGCCCGAGGGACCGGCGCTGAGCGGGCGGCCCGGCCCCTGGCCTGCGGCGGGGCCCGCGGCCCCGCTCGCCTAGGCTGGCGGGGTGGCGAGCGCGGGAGAGACGAAGCAGGCCGGACCGGCCGAGGACGACGCACGGCGGGAGCTGTACGCGTACGCCGTGCAGCTGCGGCGCCTGAACGGCGAGTTCAACCGGATCGCCCACGACTTCGCCGGCGGCCAGGGGCTGCACGCCACAGACGTCCAGGCCCTCGCCGCCATCATGGACGCGCCGGAACCGCTGACCCCCGGCCGGCTGCGGGAGCACCTCGGCCTCACCTCGGGCGCGGTAACGGCCTGCCTCGACCGGCTGGAGAAGGCGGGGCACATCCGCCGGGCCCGCGACAGCGCCGACCGGCGGGTGGTGCACCTCTACTACCTGCCCGAGGCCCGCTCGGTGGCCCGCGCCCACTTCCTGCCGCTCGCCGAGGCCACCGCCCGGGCGCAGGAGGGCTTCACCGCCGCCGAACTCGCCACCACCCTGCGCTTCCTCACGGGGCTCAACGAGGAATTGAACCGGCTCCGCAGGGAACCCTGAACCGGATCTCCACCCCGGCTGCCGCATCCACCGCGGCTCCCGGACCCGAATGCAGAGGTCCGCGACCTGCGGACACCGCCGTCAAAGTATTTCGATCATTGAGATAGTCTCTCGTCGAGAGATCGACCGTCCGACCTGTACGCACCTGTTCCCGGGAGTGCAATGTCCAGCTCCACCCGTTTTCTGCGCTGGCTCGTGCCGGTCGCCCTGCTCGTCGTCTGGCTCGGCATCGGCGGCACGCTCGGCCCCTACGCCGGCAAGCTCGGCGAGGTCGCGACCAACGACCAGGCCGCCTTCCTGCCCCAGAACGCCGAGTCCACCAAGGTCATCGACGCGCAGAAGGCGTTCCGGCAGGACGAGACCCTGCCCGCCATCGTGGTCTGGACCGCCGAGGGCGGCGGCAAGGTCGACGAGACCCAGCAGAGGGCCGCCACCGAAGCCCTGGCCGGCCTCAAGGGCACGGAGGGCACGGTCGGCGAGATCTCGCCCGCCCTCCCGTCGAAGGACGGCGAGGCGCTGTCGGGCGTCGTGCAGCTGCGCCCCGACCTCGGCGAGGAGCTGCCCACCACCCTGCAGAAGATCACCGACGCGGCCGCGAAGGTGCCCGGCACAGAAGCACAGGTCGCCGGTCCCGCCGCCAGCCAGGCCGACCTCTCCGACGCCTTCGCCGGCATCGACGGGCTGCTCCTGGGCGTCGCCCTGATCACCGTCCTGGTGATCCTGCTCCTCGTCTACCGCAGCGTGCTGCTCCCGCTGGTGATCATCATCGGCGCGGTCCTCGCCCTCGGACTCGCCTGCGGCGTCGTCTACGCGCTCGCCGACCGCGACATCGTGCGCGTCGACGGCCAGGTCCAGGGCATCCTCTCCATCCTGGTGATCGGCGCGGCCACCGACTACGCGCTGCTGCTGACGGCCCGCTTCCGGGAGGAACTGGCCCGGCACGAGGACCGCGTGACGGCCATGCGCGCCGCCTGGCGCGAGTCCGTCGGACCGATCGTCGCCAGCGCCGCCACCGTCGCCCTCGCCCTGATCGCCCTGCTCATCAGCGACCTGACCAACAACCGGGCCCTCGGCCCCGTCGGCGCGATCGGCATCGTCGCCGCCACCCTGAGCGCGCTGACCTTCCTGCCGGCCGTGCTGCTCCTCCTCGGCCGCAGCGCCTACTGGCCGGCCCGCCCGAAGCCGGCCGACGCGCCCGGCGAGGAGGGCGGAAAGAAGGGCGTCTGGCCGCGGGTCGCCGCTCTCGTCGACCGCGCCCCCCGCAAGGTCTGGGCGATCACTTTGGCCGTCCTGATCGGCTTCGCCGCCTTCGCGCCGACCCTCGAGTCCAAGGGTGTCCCGCTCGACGAGCTGTTCGTCAACGACGCCCCCTCCGTCGCCGCGCAGGCCACCCTCAGCGAGCACTTCCCCGGCGGCTCCGGCAACCCGGCCGTGATCATCGCCGACGCCGACCAGGTCGACGCCGTGACCGAGGCGGCCGCCGACACCGAGGGCGTCTCCGAGGCCGCACCCGTCACCGAGGCCGGCCGCCCCGGCGCCGACGCCCCGCCGCTGGTCGCCGACGGCAAGGTCCGGATCAACGCCACCCTGGAGGCCGCCGCCGACAGCGACGCCGCCAAGGACACCGTCGTCCGCCTCCGCGACGCCGTCCACGCGGTCCCCGACGCCGACGCGCTCGTCGGCGGCTACACGGCCCAGCAGTACGACACCCAGGCGACCGCCGAACGCGACCGGACGCTCATCGTGCCCGTCGTCCTCGCGATCATCCTGGTGATCCTGATCGGCCTGCTCCGCTCGCTGCTCATGCCGGTGCTGCTCGTCGCGACCGTGGGCCTGAACTTCCTGGCCACGCTCGGCATCGCCTCGCTCGTCTTCCAGGGCCTGTTCGACTTCTCCGGCACGGACGCCTCGGTGCCGCTGTACGGATTCGTGTTCCTGGTCGCACTCGGCGTCGACTACAACATCTTCCTGATGTCCCGGGTGCGCGAGGAGTCCGTCAAGCACGGCACCCGCCTCGGCGTCCTGCGCGGCCTGACGGCGACGGGCGGGGTCATCACCTCCGCCGGCGTCGTCCTCGCCGCCACGTTCGCCGCGCTCGGCGTCATCCCGCTGGCGTTCCTCGTCCAGATCGCCTTCATCGTCGCCTTCGGCGTCCTGCTCGACACCCTCGTGGTGCGCTCGCTGCTGGTCCCGGCCCTGGTCCGGGACATCGGCCCGAAGGCATGGTGGCCCGGCGCGCTCAGCAGGCGCGGTGACGAGGAGCCCACCCCGGCCGAGGAGGCCCGCGCCGAGGAGGCCCGGGCGGACGCCGCGGCGCGCTGAGACGTCCTCCCGACACGACGGCGGGGCCCGCACCGATCCGGTG
>NZ_JBHWZH010000147.1:0-14243 GCF_042728285.1 Streptomyces sp. NPDC060194
CTGCGGGCACCCCACCCGGGTGCCCGCAGCCGTCCGCTTTCACCCGAGCGCCGCCGGGACGGGCGGCGCGAAGGCAAAGACCGTAATGATCTCCACACGGGCGCGAAGCCGCTCTAGGCTCTTCGGTACCGCCGGGCCGCGCAGTGCGGGGACGGACACCGCACACGCACCGGACACACAGCGGTACTTGAGCGCCGTTCCCGGAGGGGACCGACGCCAGGCAAGGAGGGCCGCATGACCGTACGGCGAGTAATGGGCATCGAGACGGAGTACGGCATCTCCGTCCCCGGGCACCCCAACGCCAATGCCATGCTCACCTCGTCCCAGATCGTCAACGCCTACGCGGCGGCGATGCACCGGGCGCGCCGCGCCCGCTGGGACTTCGAGGAGGAGAACCCGCTCCGGGACGCCCGAGGCTTCGACCTCGCCCGCGAGTCCGCCGACAGCAGCCAGCTCACCGACGAGGACATCGGCCTCGCCAACGTCATCCTCACCAACGGCGCACGGCTCTACGTCGACCACGCCCACCCCGAGTACAGCTCCCCGGAGATCACCAACCCGCGCGACGCCGTCCTCTGGGACAAGGCGGGCGAACGGATCATGGCCGAGGCCGCCGAACGGGCCGGACAGCTCCCCGGAGCCCAGCCGATCCTGCTCTACAAGAACAACACCGACAACAAGGGCGCCTCCTACGGCACGCACGAGAACTACCTGATGAAGCGGGAGACCCCCTTCTCGGACATCGTGCGCCACCTCACCCCGTTCTTCGTCTCCCGCCAGGTCGTCACGGGCGCCGGACGCGTCGGCATCGGCCAGGACGGCACCGAGCACGGCTTCCAGATCAGCCAGCGCGCCGACTACTTCGAGGTCGAGGTCGGCCTGGAGACCACCCTCAAGCGGCCCATCATCAACACCCGCGACGAACCGCACTCCGACGCGGAGAAGTACCGCAGGCTGCACGTGATCATCGGGGACGCGAACCTCTCCGAGATCTCCACCTACCTCAAGCTGGGCACGACCGCGCTGGTCCTGTCCATGATCGAGGACGGCTTCATCAACGTCGACCTCGCCGTCGACCAGCCGGTGCGCACCCTCCACCACGTCTCCCACGACCCCTCCCTCCAGCACCTGATCACGCTCCGCAGCGGGCGCACGCTGACGGCCGTGCAGCTCCAGATGGAGTACTTCGAACTCGCGCACAAGTACGTCGAGGAGCGGTTCGGGGCCGACGCCGACGAGCAGACCAAGGACGTCCTCAGCCGCTGGGAGAACACGCTCGGCCGGCTGGAGACCGACCCGATGAGCCTCGCCGACGAGCTCGACTGGGTGGCGAAGAAGGCCCTCATGGAGGGCTACCGGCGCCGGGACGGGCTCGACTGGGACGCGGCCCGGCTGCACCTCGTCGACCTGCAGTACGCCGACGTACGGCCCGACAAGGGGCTCTACAACCGGCTGGTGGCCCGCGGGAAGATGAAGCGGCTCGTCGACGAGGCGGACGTGGAGCGGGCGGAGAGCAAGCCGCCGGAGGACACGCGGGCGTACTTCCGGGGGCGCTGCCTGGAGCAGTACGCGGACGACGTCGCCGCGGCCTCCTGGGACTCGGTGATCTTCGACCTGCCGGGGCGCGACTCGCTGCAGCGGGTGCCCACGCTGGAACCGTTGCGCGGTACACGCAACCACGTGAAGGCGCTCCTGGACCGCTGCCGTACGGCCGACGAACTGGTCCGCGTCCTTTCCGGCGGCTGATCCGCGGCTGAAAGGTTCCCCGGCTGGGAATCATCGCTATGGCCTGCGGGCGTTGACGTGAAGTGCAGAGCCGATGTCAGTCCCTTGCCATAGGGTCTGATCAAGTACATCGAACCGAGCGGGGTGAGGTACAGATGGCGACCAAGGACACCGGCGGCGGACAGCAGAAGGCCACGCGCTCCACCGAGGAGACCGAGGAGCAGACGGTCGAGGCGGAGACGGATCTCGCGGAGCGACAGGAGAAGCTCTCGGAGGACGTCGACGACATCCTGGACGAAATCGACGACGTACTCGAGTCTAATGCCGAGGATTTCGTTCGAAGCTTCGTACAAAAAGGCGGAGAGTAGCTCGAATGTTCGACGAGTCCGAGGGGAAAGCCTGCGGCCGCTGCAAGCGAACTCAGCCCAGGAGTTCGTTCGCAGCTGACCGCAACAGGCGGGACGGACTTCAGCCCTACTGCCGTGAATGCGTCGCTGCATACGGGGCGGCGCATTACCGCCGCCGTCGGGAGGCGATGGGGAAGCCGGTTCGGGAGAAGCCGGCCGTTCCCGCGGGGCACAAGTACTGCACTGTGTGCAGCGAGATCAAGCCGCACAGCGAATGGCATCGAAATGCGACCGCGAGCGATGGCCTCTCGACAAGGTGCAAGGCCTGCCGCGCCATCCAGGGGCGCGCAGGCCACCTCAAGCGCCAGTACGGCCTCACCGAAGCCGATCGGGACGCCCTCGCCGAGGAGCAGAAGGGGCTCTGCGCGATCTGCCTGACCAACTTCGCCGTGCACGTTGATCACTGCCACGACACGGGTAGGGTCCGAGGCGTACTGTGCTTCAACTGCAATTCGGCCATCGGCAAGTTGGGAGACGATCCCGACCGACTGCGCCGCGCCGCCGCTTACTTGGAAGGAAACGTGTGGAAGCCAACACTCGTGGCACCGGGCGTCTACCGGCTGCCTTCCTGACCCCGGGCTCGTCCTCGTTCATGGACTTCCTGTCGGAGCAGTCGCCCGAGATGCTCCCCGGCAAGCGGGTCCTGCCGCCCGTGCAGGGCGTGATCGAGGCCCCGCACGGGACCACGATCGTGGCCGTGACGTTCCCCGGCGGGGTGGTGCTCGCCGGCGACCGGCGGGCGACGATGGGGAACATGATCGCCCAGCGGGACATCGAGAAGGTGTTCCCGGCGGACGAGTTCTCGGCGGTGGGTATCGCCGGCACGGCTGGCCTGGCGGTCGAGATGGTGAAGCTGTTCCAGCTGGAGCTGGAGCACTTCGAGAAGGTCGAGGGGACCACGCTCTCCCTGGAGGGCAAGGCCAACCGGCTCTCGACGATGATCCGCAGCAACCTCGGCATGGCGATGCAGGGCCTGGCCGTGGTCCCGCTCTTCGCCGGCTACGACGTGGACCGCGAGAAGGGCCGGATCTTCTCCTACGACGTCACCGGCGGCCGCTCGGAGGAGTCCGGCTACGCGGCCACCGGCTCCGGCTCGGTCTTCGCGCGCGGCTCGATGAAGAAGCTGTACCGCGAGGACCTGACGGAGCAGCAGGCCACCACCCTGGTCATCCAGGCGCTCTACGACGCGGCCGACGACGACTCGGCGACCGGCGGCCCGGACGTGGCCCGGCGGATCTACCCGATCGTCACCGTCATCACGGAGGACGGCTACCGGCGGCTGACGGAGGCGGAGTCCTCCGACATCGCCCGCTCGATCCTGGAGCGCCGCCTCGAACAGCCCGACGGACCGCGCGCCTCGCTGCTCTGACCGCGCCCGCCTCGAAGACCCGATGCGCCACTGACCGATGAGAGGGACGGATAGCCGGTGACGACCCCGTTCTACGTTTCACCCGAGCAAGCGATGCGGGACCGGGCGGAGTACGCCCGGAAGGGCATCAGCCGTGGTCGCAGCCTCGCCGTGCTGCAGTACGCCGACGGAATCGTGTTCGTCGGCGAGAACCCGTCCCGTGCGCTGCACAAGTTCAGCGAGATCTACGACCGGATCGGCTTCGCCGCGGCCGGCAAGTACAACGAGTACGAGAACCTCCGCATCGGCGGGGTGCGCTACGCCGATCTGCGGGGCTACACCTACGACCGCGACGACGTGACGGCCCGCGGCCTCGCGAACGTCTACGCGCAGACGCTGGGGACGATCTTCTCCAGCGCCGGCGAGAAGCCGTACGAGGTGGAGCTGGTGGTCGCCGAGGTGGGGGAGACCCCCGAGGGCGACCAGATCTACCGGCTGCCGCACGACGGTTCGATCGTGGACGAGCACGGCTCGGTCGCGGTCGGCGGCAGTGCCGAGCAGATCAACACCTTCCTGGACCAGGAGCACCGCGACGGCATGTCGCTCGCGGAGGCGCTGAAGCTCGCGGTGCGGGCGCTGTCGAGGGAGACCAACGGGAACACGCGGGAGATCCCCGCCGCGCGTCTGGAGGTGGCGGTCCTGGACCGCACCCGGCCCCAGCAGCGCAAGTTCAAGCGGATCGTGGGCCGCCAGCTGAGCCGTCTCCTGGAGGCGGACGGCGGCGCGGCGAGCACGCCGACGGACGCGCCGTCGGACGTGGAGGACGACGAGTAGGTCGTCTCCCGCCTGATCGGGCATCCGCCCCGGACCGTGGCCGCGGTCCGGGGCGGAGCCGTGTCAGGGGTGGGCCGGCGGGGCGGTGGAGCCGCGGACGATCAGGCGGACGGGGATGTCGCCGCCGGTGACGGGACGATGGCCGAGGAGGGCGAGCAGGGCGGTCATGCCGCGCTCGCCGACCTGTTCGGCGGGGAGCCGGACGGTGGTGAGCTCGGGGTCGAGGGCGACGGCGAGGCTCTGGTCGTCGAAGCCGGTGACGGAGACGTCGTGGGGGACGCGCAGGCCGAGTCGGCGGACGGCCTTGCAGGCGCCGGCGGCGAGGATGTCGTCGTCGCAGACGACGGCGGTGGGCCGGGGGCCGGGTGCCGTGAGGGCGTGCTCGACGGCCTCGCGGGCGGCGTCGACGGTGAAGGCGGCCCGGACGGTCCGCAGGGTGGCTCCGGGGGTGGCGGTGACGGCGACGGCCAGTTCCCGGGCGCGTACGTCGAAGGTCCAGGCGGTGACGTCGGGGGCCAGGTGGAGCAGGCGGCGGTGGCCGAGGCCGAGGAGGTGGGCGGTGGTCTGCCGCATGCCGTCGGCAATGTCGAGGTTGACGGTGGCGCCCCGGGGGCGGCCGGGCCGGCCGCTGGTGCCGGTCGCGTCGTTTCCGTCGTCCGGGTCGCTGTCGAGCATGACGAGGGGGAGGTCGCCACCGCCGATGCCGGCGAGCGCGTCGGCGGCCATGGAGGAGGCGATGACGCCGTCGAGGGCGGAGCGGGCGGAGGCGAAGGGGTCGCGGGCCCGGCCGGTGACGTCGGGGGAGGGGTAGACGACGATGCCGAAGCCGTGCCGGTCGGCGACGGCGGCGGCGCCCTCGTGCACGCGGGCGAAGAACTCGTTGGTGAGGGTGGGCACGACGAGGAGCGCGGTCCGGGTGCTGCCGAGGCGGAGGTTGCGGGCGGCGACGTTCGGCCGGTAGCCGAGTTCGACGGCGGCGGCGCGGACCCGCTCGGCGGTGTCGGCGGAGACCCGGCCGCGCCACTTGTCGCCGAGGACGAGCGAGACGGAGGCCTGGGACACGCCGGCCGCGCGGGCGACGTCCTTGCTGGTGGGGCGGTGCGGGAGGGGCTCGGAGTGGCCGAGGCCACCGTCCCGCGTTCCGCCGTCCCGGTCGCGGTCCGCGGACCGCGGCCGCTCGGCGCCCGCGCCGTCGCTTCGCGACCCGCCCGGCCCGCCCGTCCCCTCGTCGGGGTCCCGCGCCTCGTCCGCCGTCCGCGTCACCTTTCCCACGCCTTCCCCGAGTCCACCGCGGGGTGGACCCGCGAACATCGCACATGGTACGTATGACGCCGGACGTTATACGTAAAACCTCGGTTCGGCCGGGCGGAGAGGGCGGGACATGGCGGCGGGATACCTGGGGCTGCTGCGGACACGGCACGCGGCGCGGCTGCTGACCGGGACGCTGGTCGGCCGGCTGCCGAACGCCACCGCGCACATCGCGCTGGTGCTGTTCGTGCGCGCCGAGGGCGGCAGCTACACGCTCGCGGGCGCCCTCGCGGCCGTGTACGGGGTCGCGACGGCGGTCGGGCAGCCGCTGCTCGGCCGGGCGGTGGACCTGCGGGGCCAGCCGCGGGTGATGCTGCCCGCGGCCCTGCTCTCCGCGCTCGCCATGGCCGTCCTGGCGCTCGCCGGCATCGGCGATCTGGTGACGGCCTACGCGGCCGTCACCGTCGCCGGCCTCGCGACGCCGCCATTGGAGGGGGGTCTGCGCGCGCTGTGGCCGAGCGTCCTCAAGGACGAGGGGAAGGTGCACTCGGCGTACGCGCTGGACGCGGTGGCCCAGGAGGTGATGTTCACCGTCGGCCCGCTGCTGGTGACCGTGCTCGTGAGCGTGTGGTCCCCGGCCGCCGCCCTGCTGGTCATCAACGCCCTCGGTGTCCTCGGCGCCCTCTCGGTGGTCGTCTCCGGTCCGTCCCGCGACTGGCGTTCCGCTCCGCGCGAGGCGCACTGGCTCGGCGCGCTGCGCTCGCGGGGGCTGCTCGCGCTGCTGGGCGCGTTCTTCTTCGTCGGCCTCGCCCTCGGCGCGATCACCGTCGCGGGGGTCGGGTACGCCGACGACCACGGCCGGGAGGCGCTGTACGGCTGGTTCATGGCGGCCAACGGTCTGGGCGCGCTGATCGGCGGGGTGATGCTCGGGGCCCGGCAGTGGGGCGGCACGCCCGAGCGCCGGCTGCGGCTGATCGCCGTCCTCCTGGCCGCCGGGTACCTGCCGCTCGCCCTGACCCCGGGCGTGCCCGCGATGCTGGTGCTCGCCGCGCTGGCGGGGGTGTTCCTGGCCCCGGCCATCGCCACCGCGTTCGTGGTGGTGGACCGGCACGCCCCGCGGGGCACGGTGACGGAGGCGTTCTCCTGGCTGGTGACCACGTTCGGGGTGGGTGCGGCGGTCGGCACGGCGGTCGCGGGGCCCGCGCTCCAGCACGGCGGGACGGCCTCCGGTTTCGCGGTCGCGGGGGCCGGGGGGATCGCCGCGCTGGTGGTCCTGACCGCCACCGCGCGGGTTCTCGCTGTTCCCGGCACCGGCGCCCGCTTGGCCGCGGTGAGCGAAGTCGATCGGAACGAGGCGGCCCGACACGGTTTCAGCGAGCGCCGTCAGGCGTAATGTTCAGACATGGACCGCCGCATTTTCGGGCTGGAGAACGAGTACGGCGTCACGTGCACGTTCAGGGGACAGCGCCGACTGTCTCCTGACGAAGTGGCGCGCTACCTCTTCCGCCGTGTCGTGTCATGGGGCCGCAGCAGCAACGTCTTCCTGCGCAACGGCGCCCGCCTGTACCTCGACGTGGGTTCGCACCCGGAGTACGCCACCCCGGAGTGCGACAACGTGACCGAGCTGGTCACCCACGACAAGGCCGGCGAGCGCATCCTCGAAGGACTGCTCGTCGACGCCGAACGCCGCCTGCACGAGGAGGGGATCGCGGGCGACGTCTACCTGTTCAAGAACAACACCGACTCCGCGGGCAACTCCTACGGCTGCCACGAGAACTACCTCGTCGCCCGGCACGGCGAGTTCTCCCGGCTGGCCGACATCCTGATCCCGTTCCTGGTGACCCGGCAGCTGATCTGCGGGGCGGGCAAGGTGCTCCAGACCCCGCGCGGCGCGGTCTTCTGCGTCAGCCAGCGCGCGGAGCACATCTGGGAGGGCGTCAGTTCCGCGACCACCCGCTCCCGGCCGATCATCAACACCCGCGACGAGCCGCACGCCGACGCCGAGCGCTACCGCCGGCTGCACGTGATCGTCGGGGACTCCAACATGTCCGAGACGACGATGATGCTGAAGGTCGGGGCCACCGACCTCGTCCTGCGCATGATCGAGGCGGGCACGGTGATGCGCGACCTCACCCTGGAGAACCCGATCCGGGCGATCCGCGAGGTGAGCCACGACCTGACCGGCTCGCGCAAGGTGCGCCTGGCCAGCGGCCGTGAGGCGTCCGCGCTGGAGGTGCAGCGCGAGTACTACGAGAAGGCCGCGGACTTCGTCGACCGCCGGGGCATCCGCTCCGGGCAGATCGAGCAGGTCCTGGAGCTGTGGGGCCGGGCGCTCGACGCGATCGAGGCGGAGGAGCTCGACCGGATCGACACCGAGATCGACTGGGTCATGAAGTACAAGCTGATCGAGCGGTACCGCGAGAAGCACAACATGACCATGTCGAACCCGCGGGTCGCGCAGATAGACCTCGCCTACCACGACATCCACCGCCGCCGGGGGCTGTACTACCTGCTGGAGAAGAAGGGCGGGGCGGCCCGGATCTGCAACGACCTGAAGATCTTCGAGGGCAAGTCGGTGCCCCCGCAGACCACGCGGGCCCGGCTGCGCGGCGACTTCATCCGCCGTGCGCAGGAGCAGCGCCGGGACTTCACGGTCGACTGGGTGCACCTGAAGCTCAACGACCAGGCGCAGCGCACGGTGCTGTGCAAGGACCCCTTCCGGTCGGTCGACGAGCGGGTGGAGAAGCTCATCGCCGGGATGTGACCGAGTGGTTCCGCTGCCTCACGGGCCCCGTACGTTCGGCGTACGGGGCCCGTGGCACGTCGTAGAGTGACGCGGGAGACCCCCCACACGATCGTGCCGACCAGATACGAGGCTTTTCCGTGCGCCGACGCTCCCTCCTTCTCGCCGTGCCCGCCGGGCTGCTCACCCTTGCCGGATGCGGCGACGACAAGGCCGACAAGGGCGACAAGTCCAGCTCCAGCGTGAGCCCCTCCGCCACCAACGGCGGCGAGGTGAAGATCGTCGACGGGCCGCTGCCGGAGATCACCAAGGGCGAGAAGTTCGGTCAGAAGCCGACCGTCGCCAAGGGCTCCGGCGAGCCGTCGAAGGACCTGGCGGTGAAGACCCTGATCACCGGCTCCGGAGGGAAGGTCGCCCAGGGCAGCCTGCTGCAGGCCGACTACCTGGGCCAGATCTGGGCGTCGGGCAAGGTGTTCGACAACTCCTACGACCGGGGGCAGACCGCCGCCTTCCCGATCGGCGTCGGCAAGGTCATCCCCGGCTGGGACAAGGCGCTCGTGGGGAAGAACATCGGCGACCGGGTCGAGATGGCCATCCCGCCGGCCCTCGGCTACGGCGAGCAGGGCAACCCGCAGGCCGGGATCGAGGGCACCGACACCCTCGTCTTCGTCGTCGACATCGTCGACTCCTGGGGTCCGACCAGCTCCGCGAAGGGCAAGGACGTGGCGCCGAAGGGCGGCGACGTGCCGAAGGTGGGCACGAACACCGACGGCAAGGCGCCCTCCATCGAGGTCCCGAAGGCCGCCGCGCCGAAGAAGCTCGTCTCGGAGTACGTCATCCAGGGCGACGGCGCCACGGTCAAGGAGAGCGACTCCGTGATCGTGCAGTACAAGGGCGTGCTGTGGGACGGCGGCAAGGAGTTCGACAGCAGCTACAAGGGCGGCGCCCCGATCTCCTTCCCGCTGAACGGGGTGATCCCGGGCTGGACGAAGGGACTGGCGGGCAAGAAGGTGGGCAGCCGGGTCGTACTGGTCGTCCCGCCGGACCAGGGCTACGGCGACCAGGCGCAGGGCGAGATCCCGGCGAACGCGACGCTGGTCTTCTCCGTCGACCTGCTGGCCGTTCTGTAAGTTGGGTCCCGGCCGCCCCGACGGGCGGCATCGTGACAACAAGGAGCATTTTTCGTGAGCATCGAGAAGCCCGAGATCGACTTCCCGGGTGGCGAGCCGCCGGCCGACCTCCAGATCAAGGACATCTGGGAGGGCGACGGCGCCGTCGCCAAGGCGGGGGACAAGGTCTCCGTCCACTACGTGGGCGTCGCCTTCTCCACCGGCGAGGAGTTCGACTCCTCCTGGAATCGCGGCACCCCGCTGCAGTTCCAGCTCGGTGTCGGCCAGGTCATCTCCGGCTGGGACCAGGGCGTCCAGGGCATGAAGGTGGGCGGCCGCCGCGAGCTGGTCATCCCCGCGCACCTGGCCTACGGCGACCGCGGCGCCGGCAACGTCATCGCCCCGGGCGAGACGCTGATCTTCGTCTGCGACCTGGTCGCGGTCTGATCACATCCGATCGCTGACGGGCCCCGAGGGCTCGTCACCGGTCACCTGCGAGGTCCCGTGCCGGGCATAGTACGTCCGGCATGGGACCTCGGCTTTTGCCGCGACACCCCGGGGCGGTACGGTCTAGTGCCGCGACCGGCAATGTTTGCCCGTCAGGGAGCGTCGTCCAGTGCGTGCGATCGCAAGGCGGCCGGAAGTTCTGGTAGCGGAGCTACCAGGGCTTTCGGCCAACGCGGCGAGCGTGCGTGCTGGGCGGCGCGACAGGGCAGAGCTTGCCGGGAGGGGCACTAGCGTCTGACGCGCAACACCGGATCGATGAGAGGGCGTCGATGGCGATCGCCAAGGCCGAGCGGCTGATGAACCTGGCCCTGTGCCTGCTCGGGACCCGGCGTCCGCTCAGCAAGCGGGAGCTGCGCGCGTCGATCGAGGCCTACCTGGAGGCCAACTCCGAGGACAGCTTCAACCGGATGTTCGAGCGGGACAAGGACGACCTGCGGGAACTCGGCCTGGTCATCGAGACGGTCGAGAACCTCGACGGCGAGACCGGCTACCTCGCCGGCCGGGACAGCAACCGGCTGCCGCCGCTCACCCTCGACGCCGAGGAGGCCGCCGCGCTGGGGCTGGCCGCCAAGGTGTGGCAGCAGGCCCGGCTGGCCGGCGCCGCGAGCGGGGCGCTGCAGAAGCTCCGCGCGGCCGGCATGCCCGAGGCCGGCGCCGCCGGCGCCTCCCCCGAACCGAGCGCGCTGGAGCCGCGCATCCCGGTCCACGAGGCCGCGTTCGAGCCGCTGATGCTCGCCTGCCGCGACCGCAGACCGGTCACCTTCGACTACCGCAAGGCCACCGCCGCCCGCCCCGAGACCCGGCAGGTCGAGCCGTGGGCGCTGGAGTGCTGGCGGGGCCACTGGTATTTGGCCGGCTTCGACCGCGACCGCGGCGCCGAGCGGGTCTTCCGGCTCTCCCGGATCACCGGCCGGGTCCGCTCCCGCGCCGCCCGCTTCACCGCCGACGTCCCCGACGTGGTCACCGTCCGCGAGACCGTCGCGAGCTGGGCCGGCGAGACCGCGGACCGCACCGCCCGGATCCGGCTCCGCGCGGACGCCGGGTACCCGCTGCGCGCCAAGGCGCTGACGGTCCGTCAGCTGGACGAGGGGTGGGACGAGTTGGAGATCCCCTACGGGCACGGCCTGGACGCCTGGCTGGTGGAGTTCGGCCCCGACGTCGTCGTCCTGGAACCCGCGGAGCTGCGGGCCGACGTGGTGGACCGGCTGCGCGCCGTCGCCAAGGGCTGAACGGACAGGCGCGAAGGGGCGTAGGGGAAGACATGGCAGTGAACGCGATCGACCAGACCCGCCGGATGCTCTCGCTGGTGACCTACCTGCGTGAGCGCCCCGGCGCGCGCGTCGGCGACGTCGCCCGGGCCTTCGGGATCACCGAGGACGAGCTGATCTCCGACCTCGACATCCTGCCGCTGTGCGGGACCAGCTTCCGCGGCGGCGACCTGCTCGACATCGACACCGACGGCGACCGGATCTGGTGGCACAACCCCGACGACGTCGCCCAGCCGCTGCGGCTCGCCTCCGACGAGGCCACCGCGCTCCTCGTCGCCGCCCGGGCGGTCTCGACGCTGCCGGGGCTGCGCGAGGGCGACCGGGCGGCGCTGCTGCGGGCGACCGCGAAGCTGGAGGCCGCGGCCGGCGAGGTCGCCGGCGCCAGCTCCAGGCTCTCGGTGACCTTCGAGACCGAGGGCGGGGTCTTCGCCGAGGTGGACCGGGCGATCTCCGAGCGGCGCCGGCTGTGGCTGCGCTACTACGCCCCCACCCGGGACGAGGTCACCGAGCGCGAGGTCGACCCGATCCGCCTCTTCACCACCGGGCACACCTACGTCGAGGCCTGGTGCCGGTCCTCGGAGGACCGGCGCACCTTCCGCCTCGACCGGGTCGTCGAGATCCGCATCCTCGACGAGCCGTCCGACCCGCCGCCGATCGAGCTGCGCGACCTCTCCGAAGGGCTGGTGCAGCCCGCCGCGGAGGACCCCGAGGTCGTGGTGGAGGTCGGCCCCGGCGGCCGGTGGGTCGCGGAGTACTACCCGCACGACAGCGCCGAGGAGCTGCCCGACGGCGGGCTGCGCATCACCCTGCGCACCCCCGACCCGGCCTCGCTGCGCCGGCTCGCGCTGCGGCTGGGCCGGGACGGCCGGATCGTCTCGCCCGACGACCTCGCCGACAGTGCCCGCCGGGCCGCCCGCGAGGCGCTGGCCGGGTACGACGAGCCGGAGCGCACGGCCGCCGGCGACCGGGGGTAGGGCGTGCGGCGGGGCGCGGTGACAGTGCAGGGCGAACACGAGACCAGGGAGATGTGCGCATGACGCAGACGATGACCGCCGCGGTGGCCCCCGTCCTGTTCAAGGCCGGCTGCCCGGACTGCCGCTCGCGCTTCGAGCTCGCGGCGGAGGCGCTGCGGCTCGCCATCGGGGGCAGCAGGCGGACCACGTTCTACTCCTTCACCTGCCCCGAGTGCGGCTCGGCGGTCCGCAAGCCCGCGGGGGAGCGGATCGTGGAGCTGCTGACCCGCGGCGGGGTGCGGACCCTGCGGCTCGCCACCTGACACCCTTTTCTCGCCGCCCGCGCCGCCGCGTCGGCGAAGCATCCCTCCGAAAGGCTGACCTGCGATGTTCTGGCCCATGGTCGCGATCGTCCTCGGCTTCGCCGGGATCGCGGTGCTCGGCGTGCTCGCCGTCCGCGTCGGGATCGAGGCGCGCCGCCTCGGCCTGCAGGTGACGGAGTCCACAGAGCGGCTCGGCGGCGCCGCGGACGGCCTGGAGCGGGCCGCGGCGAACCTGGCGCGGGCGGGGGAAACCCTGCGCTGAGCGCACGCACCCTGTGGCCGTGAGGGCTCGGCGAGTACGCTGGAGGTGATCGGCGGCTTGTTACACGTACCGAGGGTCGCGATGTGGGGTACGCGCGACCATTGCCTTGCGTTTACCCCTGAGAGTTACGATCGTCGCAGTAGCGACCGGACATGTGTCCGACCGACCAGGCTGTTCCTGCCTCAGCCGCCCTTGTGAGAAGGAAGACCCATGGGAAACCTCAAGCCCCTCGAGATCGTGCTGATCCTCGTCGTGATCCTGCTGCTCTTCGGGGCCAAGAAGCTTCCCGACATGGCGCGCTCCCTCGGCAAGTCGGCCCGCATCCTCAAGAGCGAGGCCAAGGCCATGAAGAAGGACGACGAGGCCGCCGCCCCGGCCGACGCGCCCGCCGACCAGGCCCCTGCCGCGCCCCGCACCATCCAGGCCGCCCCCGGGGACGTGACGAGCTCGCGTCCCGTGCAGGAGCAGAACCACACCACCAAGAGCTGACCCGCTCCCGACGCTTCTGCACGAGATGAGGAAGTGGGTTGCTGAAGTCTGCCCGTAAGCAGGAACGGTCGCCGAAGCCGGTGAAGGACGAAGAGGGGCGGATGTCCCTCGGCGACCACCTGCGTGAGTTGCGCAACCGGCTCGCCAAGGCGGTGCTGGCGATCGTCGTCGTCGGCGTCGTGGCTGCCGTCTTCAACGAAGAGATCTACAAGTTCCTCACCGCCCCGTTCAACGACTACCTGGCGTCCGTGGGGTGCTCGGGCGACGCGGTGCTCGCGAACGACGGATCCAGGTGCCCCAGCCTGGTGCAGACCGACGTGCTCGGTCCGTTCACCAACCTCATGAAGATCGTCCTCATGGCAGCGGTGGTCGGAGCGGCTCCGGTCTGGCTGTACCAGATCTGGGCGTTCGTCGCCCCCGGCCTGCACCGGCACGAGAAGCGGTACGCGTACGGGTTCGTCGCGGCCGGCACCCCGCTGTTCCTGGTCGGCGGGTGGCTCGCATACGCGATCCTGCCGCAGACGTTCAGCGTCCTGCTCGGCTTCACCAACGAGTCGACGCAGAACCTGCCCACTCTCGAGGCGTACCTCGACCTGGTTACCCGCATGGTCGTGGTCTTCGGCCTTGCCTTCGAGCTCCCGTTGTTCCTCGTCGCGCTGAACTTCATCGGCCTGGTGTCCGGCAAGCGCATGGCCGGCTGGTGGCGCGGCATGGTGATGGGGCTCACCGTGTTCGCCGCCTTCGCGACCCCCGGCGGTGAGCCGATCTCGATGCTCATCCTGGCCGGGTCGCTCAGCGTGCTGTACTTCATCGCCGTCGGCGTCGCGCTCGTCAACGACAAGCGCCGCGCGCTGCGGAACCCCGACGCCGGGCTCAGTGAGGACGAGGCGTCCGAGATCGACCTCAGGCCGGACGACATCGGCGAGATCGAGTCCGTGCCCGCCGCCCGCGCCCTGCCCGAGGCGTCCGCGCCGGAGCGTGTGAACGCGTACGACGACATCACCTGACGGACCGGTCGGACCACGGA
>NZ_JBHWZH010000148.1:0-14074 GCF_042728285.1 Streptomyces sp. NPDC060194
GCCGTATACGGCGACCGGGCACGGCGGCGCCGCTCCCCCGCGGCGTGTGCGTCAGGCGCGCGGTCCGGGGCCGCGGTGTTCGGCGGCGATGCCGAAGCGGCGTTCGCCCGGAGCGGACGAAGGGCCGCGGACGGTCGAGACGGAACTGATCACCTGCTCCTCGGCGGCCGACTCGCCGGCCTCCAGAACGGCCAGGTCGGCGGCCGACACCAGGGCCACCAGGGGCTTGCCGTGCCGGGTGACGACCACCCGCTCGTCGCCGTACACCACGCGGTTGATCAGGTCGGCGAGCTCTGCGCGTGCTTGCGTCACCGGGATCTCGTAGGCCATGCTCACGATTCTACGTTCTGTACGTCCTGTACATTTTCTACAGAGAGGTGCACGCCATGGACCACCCCGTCGCCCGCCAGGTCCTCCCGCAGTTCACGGAGCGCACCACCTCGGGCCACCAGACGCTGGACCCGTACTCCAAGCTCCTGGACGAGCGCATCGTCTTCCTGGGCACGCCGATCGACGACACGGCCGCCAACGACGTCATGGCGCAGTTCATGCACCTCGAACACGCCGCGCCGGACCGGGACATCTCGCTGTACATCAACTCCCCCGGCGGCTCGTTCACCGCCATGACGGCGGTCTACGACACGATGCGGTTCGTGTCGTGCGACGTGGAGACCGTCTGCCTGGGGCAGGCCGCCTCCGCGGCCGCGGTGCTGCTCGCGGCGGGCACCCCGGGCAAGCGGGCCGCTCTGCCGGGGTCGCGGGTCCTGATCCACCAGCCGTCGTTCCCCGAGCCGGTGCAGGGGCAGGCCGCCGACCTGGCGATCCAGGCCGACGAACTGCTGCGCACCCGCGACCTCCTGGAGGAGCTGCTCGCCCGGCACACCGGGCAGAGCCCCGCCCGCATCAGGGCGGACATCGAGCGCGACAAGATCCTCGACGCCGAGGACGCCCGGGCCTACGGCCTGGTCGACCGCATCGTGTCCCAGCGCAAGGGCCGGTGAGCGTGCGATGTTCCCCGCCCAGCCCCCCGCCCTCCCCTCGCTCACCCGGGCCGAGGGGGAACTGATCGACCGTTACCTGGAGGCGGTGGACCTGCTCGGCCGGATCAATCCGGCGCGCTCCGCCGACACCTACTCCGGACTGCGGGCCGCCCAGGCCCTGGTGGGCAGCGCCGTCGCCCTGCGCGACGCCCTGACGCTCATGCACCTGCGCGGTGAGAGCGACCTGCACACGGCCACCCTCGCCCGCGCCCTGCGCGTCCTCGACGGCGAGCGCCGCGCGGCCCGGGTCACCCTCCCCGCGACTGCCGGGGCTCCTGACGGCACGTGAGGTGCGCCGGCCGCGAAAGGTCCGGACCGATGCGTCCAGCGCGCACCCCGAAGGGACCAGTCGCCATCCCCCTGTTGACGTAATTCCTCGTGTCGTTCCGACGTGGTTCGACTTGCGCACATGGTGTACCCGATCAGCGGAATAGTTGATTCCGGTGCTGGTACGGGGGTCGAACGCGTCTGCGATCTTGGTGCGAACGGGGCATGGTCTACCCGATCGGGCCAGTCGTGACGATGCTCACTTACCGGCGGTAGAACTCGGAATCGCCCCCTCGGCGGGTGAAGATCCCTGGGACGACAAGCCCCCGCCACCGCGGCGGGGCGGTCCGGGCGGACGCCGAGTCCTGCCGCCGCTCCGGACGACTGGTCGAAAGAGGGAAACGGCAGGAGTGGAGGACCCAGCAAGCCGGCACGACCGCGAACCCGCGGCCGGGCCTCGGGGTGAAGCCGCGATCCCATGCGGCCGGGCATCTTCGTCCTGCCCGAACCCGACAGGTCATCCTTCACAGGCGGTTCGACGAAGGGTCGCGCATGAGTGCGCACATCTCCATCCCGTCTCGCCTGTCCCGAGCGGGGGCCGTCTCGGCCCTCACCGTCGCCGCCGTGGGGGCCACGCTCGTGGCTCCCGGCGCCGCGCCGGAGGCACAGGCCGCCCCGGGCGCGAAGGCACTTCAGGTCGCCGCGTCCAAGAAGGGCGCCCCGTACAAGTACGGGGCGGTCGGCCCGCACCGGTTCGACTGCTCGGGCCTGACGGTCTACTCGTTCAAGAAGGCCGGCAAGAAGCTCCCGCGCACGGCCGCCGCCCAGTACAACAAGACCAAGCACGTCTCGGCCGGCAGCCGCAAGCCCGGCGACCTGGTGTTCTTCCACTCGGGCCGGAGCATCTACCACGTCGGTATCTACGCGGGTAACGGCAAGGTCTGGCACTCGCCGAAGACCGGTGACGTGGTGCGCAAGCAGAAGCTCTGGACCAAGAGCGTCTGGTACGGCCGGGTCGCCTGACCGTCACACCGGGCGGAAGGCCTCCGCCGGTGCGGTCCGCACCACCGTCGCGACGGCCTCGGCGACCTGTGTGTCGTCGAGGTCGGCGCGGGCGGTGAGCCGGAGCCGGGAGACGCCGTCGGGCACCGAGGGCGGGCGGAAGCAGCCCACCGCGAGCCCGGCGGACCGGCACGCGCCCGCCCAGGCGAGCGCGGCCTCCGGGGCGGGGGCGCGGACCGAGACCACGGCGGCGTCGGGGCGTACGGCGCTCAGACCCGCGCCGGTCAGCCCCTCGTGCAGCAGCGCCGCGACCCGCAGGGCCCGGGCCGCGCGGGCCGGCTCGCCGGCCAGCAGCCGGAGGGCGGCGAGCGCGCCGCCCGCCGCGGCCGGGGCGAGCCCGGTGTCGAAGATGAACGTCCGCGCCGTGTTGACCAGGTGCTCGATCACCCGGGCCGGGCCGAGCACGGCGCCACCCTGGCTGCCGAGCGACTTGGACAGCGTCACCGTGGCCACCACGTCGGGCGCGCCGGCGAGTCCGGCCGCGGCGGGCGCGCCCCGGCCGCCGGGGCCGAGCACGCCCAGGCCGTGGGCGTCGTCGACCAGCAGCCCGGCGCCGTGCGCGCGGCACACCTCGGCGAGCCGTGCGAGCGGGGCCGCGTCGCCGTCGACGGAGAAGACCGCGTCCGTGACGGCGAGGGCGGATCCGTCGTGCGCGTCGAGCGTCTTGCGGACGGCGGCGGGATCGGCGTGCGGCACCACCGCGGTGGCGGCCCGGGCCAGCCGGCAGCCGTCGATGAGGGAGGCGTGGTTGCCCGCGTCCGAGACGATCAGGCCGCCGGGCACGGACAGCGCGGTGACCGCGGCGAGGTTCGCCGCGTAGCCCGAGGACAGGACGAGCGCCGACTCGAAGCCGGTGAACGCCGCCAGCTCCCGCTCCAGCTCCGCGTGGAGGGCGGTGCTGCCGGTGACGAGCCGTGAGCCCGTCGCTCCCGCCCCCCAGTCGCGGGCCGCCTCGGCGGCGGCCGCGGTGACCGCGGGATGCCGGGCGAGCCCCAGGTAGTCGTTGCTCGCGAGGTCCAGGAGCGTGCTCGTGCGGGGCCGCGGACGCAGCCCCCGGACCAGTCCGGCGCGCCGGCGCAGCGCGGCCTGCTCGTCGATCCAGCCGAAGGCGTCGTTTGTAGGCATCGGACAGACCATAGCGGCGGCCCGACGGGGTCAGGGTGTGGTGATACCCACACCTCGACGGGCAAGAGTTGTCCGCTTTCTCCTTGGCGACGGCGGCGCGGTGCGCAAGGATCTGCGTCCATGGAGCTGCTGAACACGCTGGTGGACAAGGGACTTCGTCGCGAGCCGCCGACCCGCGAGGAGGCGCTCGCCGTGCTGGCGACCTCCGACGACGATCTCCTGGACGTGGTGGCCGCAGCCGGCCGGGTCCGGCGGAAGTGGTTCGGGCGGCGGGTGAAACTCAACTACCTGGTGAACCTGAAGTCCGGGCTGTGCCCGGAGGACTGCTCGTACTGCTCGCAGCGGCTGGGTTCGACCGCCGGCATCCTCAAGTACACGTGGCTGAAGCCGGAGGAGGCCTCCGAGGCCGCCGCGGCGGGGGTGGCGGGCGGCGCCAAGCGGGTCTGCCTGGTGGCCAGCGGCCGCGGGCCGACCGACCGGGACGTGGACCGGGTCTCGGCCACGATCGCCGCCATCAAGGAGGGCAACGAGGGCGTCGAGGTGTGCGCGTGCCTCGGGCTGCTCTCCGACGGCCAGGCCGAGCGGCTGCGCGCGGCGGGGGCGGACGCGTACAACCACAACCTCAACACCTCCGAGGCGACGTACGGCGAGATCACGACGACGCACACCTTCGCCGACCGGGTGGAGACGGTGCGGCACGCGCAGGGGGCCGGCCTCTCGGCGTGCTCCGGGCTGATCGCCGGGATGGGCGAGAGCGACGAGGACCTGGTCGACGTGGTCTTCTCGCTGCGCGGGCTCGACCCGGACTCGGTGCCGGTGAACTTCCTGATCCCGTTCGAGGGGACGCCGCTCGCCAAGGAGTGGAACCTGACGCCGCAGCGGGCGCTGCGCATCCTGGCGATGGTCCGGTTCGTCTGCCCGGACGTCGAGGTGCGGCTGGCCGGCGGCCGCGAGGTGCACCTGCGCACCCTGCAGCCGCTCGCCCTGCACCTGGCCAACTCGATCTTCCTCGGCGACTACCTGACCAGTGAGGGGCAGGCCGGCCAGGCGGACCTCGACATGATCGCGGACGCCGGTTTCGAGGTGGAGGGCGCGGGGACGACGACGCTTCCCCGCCACCGGGTGGAGGCGGCGGCCGCGGGCGGCTGCGGCGGTGGCGCGGAGGACACGGGCGGCTGCGGTTCGCACGCTTCCGAGGGCGGCGGCTGCGGCTCGCACGCCGGAGCAGCCGCCGGCTGCGGCCCCTGCGGCGGCGCCGAACGACCTGCCGCCGCGGAGCCGGCCGTTCCGGCGGCCCGTACGGACCTGGTCGCCGTCCGCCGCCGGGGCGCAGGGACGGACCTCGCGCCCAATGCGTGACCTGCTCGACCTGGACCGCAAGCACGTCTGGCACCCCTACGGTCCGATGCCCGGACGCCAGGAGCCGCTCGTCGTCGAGTCGGCGTCCGGTGTCCGGCTGCGGCTCGCGGACGGACGTGAACTGGTCGACGGCATGGCCTCCTGGTGGTCGGCGATCCACGGCTACAACCACCCGGTGCTCAACGCCGCCGCCGTCGGCCAGCTGGGGCGGATGAGCCACGTGATGTTCGGCGGGCTGACCCACGAGCCGGCCGTCCGACTGGCGAAGCGACTTGTCGACATCACGCCCGAGGGTCTGGAGCACGTGTTCCTCTGCGACTCCGGATCGGTCTCGGTCGAGGTCGCGGTCAAGATGGCGCTGCAGTACCAGCGGTCCCTCGGCAGGCCGGAGAAGCACCGGCTGCTCACCTGGCGCGGCGGGTACCACGGCGACACCTGGCAGCCGATGTCGGTGTGCGACCCCGAGGGCGGCATGCACGGCCTCTGGGCCGGCCGGCTCCCCCGCCAGGTCTTCGTCGACGCGCCGCCGGCGGAGTACGACGAGGCCTACGCCGAGCTGCTGCGGGCGGCCGTCGCCGCGCACGCGGGCGAACTGGCCGCGGTGATCGTCGAACCGGTCGTCCAGGGCGCGGGCGGGATGCGCTTCCACGACCCCGCCTACCTGCGGGTGCTGCGCGAGGCGTGCGACGCGCACGACGTGCTGCTCGTCCTGGACGAGATCGCCACCGGCTTCGGCCGGACCGGCTCGCTGTTCGCGGCCGGACACGCCGGGGTCTCGCCCGACGTCATGTGCCTGGGCAAGGCCCTGACCGGCGGCTACCTGACGATGGCGGCCACCTTGTGCTCCGCCCGGGTGGCGGGCGGCATCTCGCGGGGCGAGGTGCCGGTGCTCGCCCACGGACCGACGTTCATGGGCAACCCGCTGGCGGCGGCGGTCGCCCTGGCCTCCGTCGACCTGCTGCTCGACCAGGACTGGCAGGCGCAGGTGGAGCGGATCGGCGAAGGCCTGCGGGCCGGCCTCGCCCCGCTCGCCGGCGCCCCGGGCGTCCGTGACGTGCGGGTCCTCGGCGCGGTCGGCGTCGTCCAGCTCGCGGCCGAGGTCGACACGGTGCGGGCAACGGCGGCGGCCGTGCGGGAGGGCGTCTGGCTGCGCCCGTTCCGCGACCTGATCTACACCATGCCCCCGTACGTGACCGAGGACGCCGACGTCGCCCGCATCTGCCGGGCCGTCGCCGCCGCAGTGGAGGACCAGCCGTGACCGTGCTCGTGATCACCGGGACGGGGACCGAGGTCGGCAAGACCGTCGTCACGGCGGCCGTCGCCGCGACGGCCGTGGCGGCGGGCCGGTCGATCGCCGTCCTGAAGCCCGCGCAGACGGGCGTCGGCCCGGGCGAGCCGGGTGACGCGGCCGAGGTGGCGCGGCTGGTGGGCGGGGCGGCCCTCACCACGCTCGAACTCGCCCGGTACCCCGAGCCGCTCGCCCCCGACACCGCCGCCCGGCGCGCGGGGCTGCCCCCGGTGCGGCCGCACGAGGTGGCGGAGGCGGCGCGGAAGCTGGCCGCCTCCCACGACCTGGTCCTCGTCGAGGGCGCGGGCGGTCTCCTGGTCCGGTTCGACGCCGAGGGCGGCACGCTCGCGGACGCCGCCCGGCTGCTCGACGCGCCGGTGCTCGTCGTGGCCCGGGCCGGGCTCGGCACGCTCAACGAGACGGCCCTGACCGCGGAGGCGCTGCGGTCGCGGCGGATCGCCCCGCTCGGCGTGGTGGTCGGCAGCTGGCCGCGCGATCCCGACCTGGCCGCCCGCTGCAACGTCGCCGACCTGCCCACGGCGGCCGGGGCTCCGCTCCTGGGCGCCGTTCCCGAAGGGGCCGTCGCCGCGGGCGACTTCCGGCTCCGGGCGGGCGACTGGCTGTCCCCCCGGCTGGGTGGAAGCTGGGATGCGGCGGCGTTCGCGGCGGACATACGCTGACGGCATGCGTGCACGCGTCGAGGAGATCGTTTTCGACTGCGCCGACCCGGCGCGGCTGGTGAGGTTCTGGGCGGGCCTGGTCGGCGGTGATCCGGTGGACCGCTCCCCCGACTGGTCCTACGTCGACGCCCCGGGGTTCGTCCGGATCGCCTTTCAGAGGGTTCCCGAGGGCAAGGCGGCGAAGAACCGGCTGCATCTCGACCTGGACGGCGGCGACCTGGCGGAGGCGACCGCCGAGGCGGTCCGCCGGGGCGCCGAGACGCTCGGCGGCGTCGTCACCGACGACCACGGGGCCTTCCAGGTGCTGCGCGACCCCGAGGGCAACGAGTTCTGCTTCGTCTCGGGCTGAGCCGGGCGGGCCTGCGCTCTCCGGCGTGCGGACCGGCGGGGCCGTCGAACCCAGGGCGGTTGTCAGTGGCGCCGTCTACTCTCGGTTGCGACAGCGGAGTTGACGCCGAGTGCGCCGCCGGGAGGCAGAGTTGTCCACACCTGCGCAGGAGACGGAGCCCGCGGCGGCCGCCGGGACCGCCGCCCGGGCCCGCGGGCTGACGAAGGCGTACGGCTCGGGGGAGACGGCCGTCCTCGCCCTCGACGCCGTCGACACGGACATCGCGCGCGGCCGGTTCACCGCCGTGATGGGCCCCTCGGGTTCGGGCAAGTCGACGCTGATGCACTGTCTGGCCGGCCTCGACACGGTCTCCTCGGGCCGGGTGTGGCTCGGCGACACGGAGATCACCGGCCTGAAGGACAAGGAGCTGACCCGGCTGCGGCGGGACCGCATCGGCTTCATGTTCCAGTCCTTCAACCTGCTCCCCACCCTGAACGCCGCCGAGAACATCACGCTCCCCATGGACATCGCCGGCCGCAGGCCCGACCCGGAGTGGCTGGACCGCGTGATCGACACCCTGGGCCTCCGCGCGCGGCTCGGCCACCGCCCCTCCCAGCTCTCGGGCGGGCAGCAGCAGCGCGTCGCGTGCGCCCGCGCCCTCGCCTCCCGTCCGGAGCTGATCTTCGCGGACGAGCCGACGGGGAACCTGGACTCGCGGGCCGGGGCCGAGGTGCTCGCGTTCCTGCGCGAGGCCGTGGACAGCCTCGGGCAGACCGTGGTCATGGTCACCCACGACCCGGCGGCCGCCGCCTCGGCCGACCTGGTGCTGTTCCTGGCCGACGGCAGGATCGTCGACGAGATGCCGGAGCCCACCGCGGTCGCCGTCCTGGAGCGGATGCGGCTGTTCGGCGCCGGCCGGGCGGCGCCCGGAGCCGCGCCGGTCGCCGACCCGCCCGGTCCCGCCGGCTCGGCGGAGCCGGCACAGGACCCGGCGGGATCAGCGAAGTGACGAGCGCGACGCAGGAGAGGGCCACCTCGTGCTGAAGGCGACACTGCGCAGCTTCCTCGCCCACAAGGGCCGGCTGGTGCTGTCCGCGCTGGCCGTCGTGCTGTCGGTCGCCTTCGTGGCCGGCAGCCTCATCTTCTCCGACACGGTGACCCGGACCTTCGACCGGCTGTTCGCCTCGACCTCGTCCGACGTCAAGGTCGGACCCGCCGAGGACCTCGAAGCGGCCCTGCCGTCCGGCGTGGTGGAGACCGTCCCCGCCGCGCTGGCCGAGCGCATCGCCGCCGTGGACGGCGTCGGCGCCACCCAGCTCGACATCGCCGTGGAGAACATCACGGTGGTCGACGCCGACCGGAAGGCGGTGAGTCCGGACAGCGGCGCCCCGACCGTCGCGACGAACTGGTACGAGTCGGAGCGCAACCCCCTCGAACTGACCTCGGGGAAGGTACCGCGCGGCGACGGGGAGGCGTTGATCGACGCGGACACCGCCGACCGCAAGGGCGTCGCGATCGGCGACACCCTGACCCTGATCGCCCAGCCGGGCTCGTTCCAGGTCGAGGTGGTCGGCATCGCGACCTTCACCACCACCAACCCGGGCGCCGCACTGGTCTTCCTGGACACCCCGACGGCCCAGCGCAAGCTGCTGGACGCGACCGACGCCGCCACCTCGATCGCGGTGGAGGCCGCCCCCGGGGTCTCCGACGACGTCCTGAAGGAGCGCGTCGCGGAGGAGCTGGGGGACGGCTACGCGATCACCACGGCGGCCGAGGAGGCCGAGTCGTCGACCGAGTCGCTGGGCGGCTTCCTCGACGTGATCAAGTACGTGATGCTCGGCTTCGCCGGGGTCGCCGTCCTCGTCGGCGTGTTCCTGATCGTCAACACCTTCTCGATACTGATCGCCCAGCGCACGCGCGAGCTGGGGCTGATGCGGGCGCTGGGGGCCGACCGGCGGCAGGTCCGGCGCTCGGTGCTGACGGAGGCGCTGCTGCTCGGCCTGGTCGGGTCCACGCTGGGGCTGGCGGCGGGGATCGGCCTGGCGCTCGGCCTCATCGGGATGATGTCGGCGGTCGGGATGAACCTGAGCTCGGCCGAGATGGTGGTCGGATGGGTGACTCCGGTGGCCGCGTACGCGGTCGGCGTCGGGGTCACCTTCGTGGCCGCCTACCTGCCCGCGCGGCGCGCCGCCGCCGTCTCGCCGATGGCGGCGCTCGCCGACGCGGAGGCGGCGGGGACGGACCGTTCGCTGCGCACCCGGGCGGTCGTCGGTGCGGTCGTCACGCTCGCCGGTGCCGCCGCCCTCGTCGGCTGTGCGCTGTCGACGGAGTCCGGCACCGCCGCCTCGCTGCTCGGGCTCGGTATCTTCCTGACCCTGATCGGCGCGGTGGTGACCGGGCCGATCCTCGTCCGGCCGGTGATCCGGGTGCTCGGCGGGGCGTTCCCGAAGGTGTTCGGCGCGGTCGGTCGGATGAGCCAGCGCAACTCACTCCGCAACCCTCGGCGTACGGGCGCCACCGCCTCCGCGCTGATGGTCGGCCTGGCGCTGGTCGGCGGCCTGTCGGTCGCCAGCGCGTCGATGACGAAGTCCTTCGACGAGGAGATCGACCGGACCCTGGGCGCCGACTTCGTCGTGCAGAGCTCCACGTTCATGCCGTTCCCGCAGGAGGTCACCGACAAGGTCGGCGACGCGGGATCGGCGGGCCTGGTGGTCCGCCAGCGGTACGCGCCGCTCGCCCTCGAACTGCCCGACGGGGAGTCCGTCGAGACGACCGCCGCGGGCTACGACCCGCGCCTGGACGAGGTCGCCGACGTCCCCTACGCGGCCGGCGACTCCGCCTCGGCGCTCGGCTCGGGGAGCCTCGGCATGGAGAGCGCCTTCGCGAAGGAGCACCGGATCCGGCTCGGCGACCGGATCACCGTCCGCTTCCCGGGCGGGAAGGAGGCGCAGCTGTCGGTGGGCGCCCTCTCGAAGCAGCAGACCGCGGCGGGCACCGGGTTCGAGGGCGGCGTCTTCATGGGTCTCGGCACCCTCGAGCGGTACGTGCCCGGCGGCCAGGACTCGGCGCTGTTCGTCAACGCGGCCGACGGCGCGGACGCCGACGAGCTGCGGAGCGAACTGACCTCGGCGCTCGACGCCTACCCGCAGATCAAGGTGCGCGACCAGGCCGACTACAAGGAGCTCGTCCGGGACCAGATCGCGGTGATCCTCTACCTGGTCTACGCGCTGCTGGGTCTGGCGATCGTCATCGCGGTCCTCGGGGTGGTGAACACGCTCGCGCTGTCCGTGGTCGAGCGGACCCGGGAGATCGGGCTGCTGCGGGCGATCGGTCTGGGCCGCCGCCAGTTGCGGCGGATGATCCGGCTGGAGTCGGTGGTCATCTCCGTCTTCGGCGCGGTCCTGGGCCTCGGCCTCGGACTGGTGTGGGGGGTGGCGATCCAGCAGGTCCTGGCGCTGGAGGGGATGAAGGCGCTCGCCCTGCCGTGGGGCACGATCATCGCGGTCGTGATCGGTTCGGTGGTGGTCGGCCTCGCGGCCGCGCTGCTGCCGGCGCTGCGCGCGTCGCGCCTCAACGTGCTCGCGGCGATCGCGCACGAGTGAGCGGGAAGGCCGAGCGGACGACGGCCCGGGGCGCCCCCGGGACGGCTGGCGGTGCGAACGGCCGCCGGCGTCCGGATGCCGGGATCCGCTGGCCCGGCACATGAGCGCGGTGGTGGGATGCGGCCATGAGTGATCTTCGGATACGGGCCGCCGCGACGGCCGACCTCGACGACGTCCTGGCCTTCTGGAAGGTCGCCGCCAAGGGCACCAGCATCAGCGACGACCGGGACGGCGTCGAACGGCTGGTGGCGCGTGACCCGCAGGCGCTGATCCTCGCCGAGCGCGAGGGGCGGATCGTCGGAACGGTGATCGCCGGGTTCGACGGCTGGCGCTGCCACCTCTACCGGCTGGCGGTGCACCCCTCGGCCCGGCGGCAGGGCGTCGGCACCGCGCTCCTCGCGGCGGCCGAGGACCGGTTCGTGGCGCTCGGGGGCCGCCGCGGAGACGCGATGGTCCTCGACCGCAACGAGAGCGCCCACCGTGCGTGGGAGGCCGCCGGGTACGCCAGGCAGCCGCAGTGGAGCCGGTGGGTCAAGCCGCTGGCCGGGTGAAGGTGCGGCCGGCGGGATTGAGCCGGGCGAGCGCGGGAAACCGGGCCGAGAGGCCGCGGGCGTCCGGAACCCTCGCGGCCCGCCCCCGTCCCTTTGCGAGTCCTTTACCATGAGACCTTGCCGGTGATCCTTCCGCACTCTGACGAAAGGCGTGAGCGTCCGCCCATGGGCGAGCCCCCAGTACCCCGATGTCGCGCGGTCCCCCGCCCCCTGGCCGATCATGGAACGGAGGTGACCCGATGATCGAAGTACTCCTGCTCCTGCTCGCGCTGCTGCTCTCCCTCGCCTGCGGTGCGTTCGTCGCGGCCGAGTTCTCGCTCACCACCGTCGAACGCGGCGATCTCGAACGTGCGGTGGAGGACGGCGAGCGGGGCGCCGAAAGCGCTCTGAAGGCCGTCCGCAGCCTGACCTTCCAGCTCTCCGGGGCGCAGCTCGGCATCACCGTGACCAACCTGGTCGTCGGCATGCTGTCCGAGCCGTCGATCGCGAAGCTGATCGGCGGTCCGCTGCGGGATCTCGGCCTGTCCGCATCGGTGGCGTCCTCGGTCGCGCTGGTGCTCGGCACGGCGCTGTCGACGGTCGTCCTGATGGTCGTCGGCGAACTGGTGCCCAAGAACTGGGCGATCTCCTCGCCGCTGCCCATCGCCAAGCGGGTGGCGACCCCGCAGCGGGTCTTCAGCGCCGCGTTCCGGCCGCTGATCACCCATCTGAACAACACCGCCAACCGGGCGGTGCGCCGGCTCGGCATGGAGCCGGCCGAGGAGCTCGCCTCGGCGCGCGGCCCGCAGGAGCTCATGGCGCTGGCCCGGCACTCGGCCAAGCTGGGCGCCCTGGAGCCGGACACCGCCGAGCTCTTCGTCCGCACCCTGAACCTCGGGGACCTGACCGCGGAGAACGTCATGACGCCGCGCGTGCAGGTGGTGGCGCTGGACGCGCAGGCCACCGCCGAGGACGTGGCGAACGCCTGCCGGGCCACCGGCCTGTCGCGTTTCCCCGTCTACCGGGGCGGCCTGGACAGCGTCATCGGCGTGGCGCACATCAAGGACGTGCTGACCGTGCCCGCCGACCGGCGGGCACGGTTCCCCGTCACCGAGATGATGCGCGAGCCCCTGCTGGTCCCCGAGACGCTGACGATCGACCGGCTGCTCGACCGGCTGTCCGGCCGCCGCACGATGGCCGTCGTCGTGGACGAGTACGGCGGCACCGCCGGCGTCGCCACGCTGGAGGACATCGTCGAGGAGGTCGTCGGCGAGGTGCGGGACGAGCACGACCCGCACGAGACGCCCGAGCTGGCGCCGGCCGGCGAGGACGACCAGGGCCGCAAGCTCTACTCCGCGGACGGCGCGGCCCGCACCGACCGCCTGCTGAGGATCGGGCTCAAGGCGCCCGACGACGGGCCCTACGAGACGCTGGCCGGGCTGGTCGCGACCGAGCTGGGCCACATCCCGAACGTCGGCGACAGCTTCGAGTTCGCCGGCTGGCGCCTCGACGTCGTCGACGCCACCGGCCGCAGGGCCGCGCGGGTGCTGCTGCACGCGCCCGCCGAGGACGCCACCGAGGTCGAGGAGGAGGCGCGATGACCGCGATCCAGTTGCTGATCGGCGCACTGACCCTCGTCGCCAACGCGTTCTTCGTCGGCGCCGAGTTCGCGCTGATCTCGGTGCGGCGCAGCCAGATCGAGCCGCACGCTGAGGCGGGCGACCGGCGGGCCCGGCGGGTGCTGTGGGGCCTGGAGCACGTGTCGGCGCTGATGGCGGCGGCGCAGCTCGGCATCACGCTGTGCACCCTGGTGCTCGGCGTGGTCGCGGAGCCGGCCATCGAGCACCTGCTCTCGCCGGTGTTCCACGCCGTGGGCGTGCCGGACGGGCTGAGCCACACGATCTCGTTCGCGATCGCGCTGACGGTGGCGACGTATCTGCACATGCTGCTGGGCGAGATGATCCCGAAGAACGTCGCGCTCGCCGAGCCGGTGCGCACGGCGCTGCTCCTGGGCCCGCCGCTGGTGGCCGTCTCGCGGGCGCTCCGCCCGGTGATCTTCACGATCAACGCCTTCGCCAACGCGCTGCTGAAGCTGCTGGGCGTGGAGGCCAAGGACGAGGTGACGGCCACGTTCTCGGACGACGAGCTGGCCCGGCTGGTCAAGGACTCCAGCGACGCGGGGCTGCTCGACGACCGGGCGAAGGAACGGCTGCACGACGCGCTCGAGCTGGGCCGCCGCCCGGTCGCCGAGATCGTGCTGCCGCTGGAGCAGGTCGTCTACGCGGGCGTCGGCGTCACCCCCGAGGGGATCGAGCGGCTGTCGGCCGAGTCGGGCTTCTCGCGGTTCCCGGTCGTGGACTCCGGGCGCCGGATCGTCGGCTACCTCCACGTGAAGGACGCCCTCGACGCCACCCCGCGCGACCTGCCGTTCCAGGTGCGGGACATGCGGTCGATCGCCCGGGTGAAGGCGACGACGCCGCTGGACGACGTGCTGACCGCGATGCGCGGCAGCCGCACCCACCTGGCCGCCGTGCTCGGAGAGGACGGGCGGCTCGCGGGCCTGGTGACGATGGAGGACGTGCTGCGGCAGCTGTTCGGGCAGCCGGTCTGAGCGGATTCCGCCGGCGGGGCGGGCGTGTTCCGCCGCGGGGCGGAGCCGGGGGGGGGGGGGCCCCCGCGGGGCCGGGGTGGGGGCGTTGACGGGGGCCCCGGGTGGGGCGCGGCGACGTGGTTCCCGGGCAAGGCGACGCCGGTCAGGGCGGGCGGGGCGACGCCGACCCCGGGGGCCGACGC
>NZ_JBHWZH010000149.1:0-13489 GCF_042728285.1 Streptomyces sp. NPDC060194
GGCTCCGCCCCCGCACCCCCGTTCGCGCGGAACAACGCGCTCGGCCTCAAACGCCGGCCGGGCTGGAGGGTGTGCGGCTCGGGGGAGTGGCGCGGCGCGACGGGGGAGAGCGTGCGGCCCGGCGGGGGGAGTGTGCGGCCCGGCGGGGGAGAGCCTGCGGTTCGGGGGAGTGTGCGGCCCGGCGGGGGGAGTGTGCGGCCCGGCCGGGGGAGTGTGCGGTCCGGCGGGGGGAGAGCCTGCGGTTCGGCGGGGGGAGAGCCTGCGGTTCGGGGGAGTGTGCGGTTTGGCGGGGGAGAGTGTGCGGCTCCGCAGGAGTGTGCGGCGCGGCGGGGAGGAGTCCGCGGCTCAGGTTGGTCTGCCGCTGCCGCGCCGCACAACCCATCAGCCCGGCGATGGGGTCTCCCCTGCTCGAGCGAAGCCGGGAGCTTGGGGAAGTTCGAGGGCGTCGGCCGCAGGCCGGTACTGCGGCGGAGCCGCACAGCCCCCGCAGGGGTTCGGGAAGGGGCGGGGTGGGGGAAAACCCATGGCCTCACCACCCGCACGCGGCGGACCATGGCGCATGGACCCGACACCGAAACCCGTCGCCCCGCCCGCCACCGGCTTACGCCGTGACTGGGGCGAACTGCCGGCGGACACCCGCGCCGCGACCGAGGCGCTGCTCGGGGCCGAGGTCGTCACGGCGACGACGCAGAACGGCGGGTTCTCGCCGGGGATCGCCGTGCGGGTGAGACTCGCGGACGGCCGGCGCGCGTTCGTGAAGGCGATCGGTCGGGACCCGAACCCGCACAGCCCGCACCTGCACCTCGCGGAGGCCCGCAACGCCGCCGCGCTCCCCGGCAGCGCCCCCGCCCCGCGGCTGCTCGGCTGGTTCGACGACGGCGCGTGGGTGGTGCTCGCGTTCGAGGACGTGGACGGGCGGATGCCGGAAGTGCCGTGGCGCGAGGGCGAGTTGCGCAGGCTGCTCGACGCGCTCACCGACCTGGCGGCGGATCTCACCCCCGCCCCGTTCCCGGCCGCCCGCGTGGAGGAGCGCGCCGGGCCGATGTTCGAGGGGTGGCGGCGCCTGCTGGAGGCGGGCGGGGACGACCGCCTGGACCCCTGGGCCGCGCGCCACCTGCCCGCGCTGGCGGAACTCGCCGCCGCCTGGCCGGCGCACCTCCACGGCGAGACCCTCGCGCACGGTGACATCCGCGCCGACAACGTGCTGCTCACCCCCGACCGGGTCGTGTTCGTCGACTGGCCGCACGCGATGCGCACCACCCCGTGGTTCGACCTCCTCGTCGCGCTGCCCTGCATCGCCGCGCAGGGCGGCCCGGACCCGGAGGAGACGTTCACGACCCACCCGCTGGGCCGCGCCGCCGACCCCGCCGCGGTGACGTGCGTCCTCGCCGCGCTGACCGGCTACTTCGTCTGCTCCGGCCTCCAGCCGGACCCGCCGGGCCTGCCCACCCTGCGCCCCTTCCAGCGCGCCCAGGGCGCGGCCGCGCTGGCGTGGCTCAGGCGGCGGAGCGGGCCCCTGCTGCGCTGACCAGCGCGGACATCACACGCAGGTCGTCGGCCATCTCGGGGTGCCACTGGACGCCGAGGACCCAGTGCGGGCCGGGGAGTTCGAGCGCCTCGACGGTGCCGTCGGGGGCGTGGGCGCCGGGGAGGAGACCGCGACCGAGGCGGTCGACGGCCTGGTGGTGGTAGGTGGGGACGTCGACGGGGTCCGGTGCGACGGACTCGTAGAGGGTGCCGGGGACGGGCTTGACGAGGTGGCCGCCGAAGACGCCGAGCGACGCGGTGTGCCCGTCGAGGTGCTGGACGAGGGTGCCGCCGAGGGCGACGTTGAGGAGCTGCATCCCGCGGCAGACGCCGAGCAGCGGGGTGCCCGACTCCAGCGCGGCGTGGATGAGGGCGAGTTCCCAGGCGTCCCGCTCGGGCGCCGGCGGCCCGCAGCGCGGGTCGCGCTCGGCGCCGTAGCGCGCGGGGTCGACGTCGGGGCCGCCGGCTACGACGACCGCGTCGACCCCGGCGACGGCGGCCGCCGCGTGCGCCGGGTCGTCCGGCGGGAGCAGCGCGGCGACCCCGCCGGCCCGCTGCACCAGCCGGGGGTACGCGGCCGGCAGCAGGACGGCGGGCATCTCCCACACCCCCCAGCGGCTCGGCTCCAGGTAGGTCGAGACACCGACCAGCGGTCGGCGGGCGGTGGACGGCACGTGCTCCTCCGAACAGGGTCGACGACGGCCGGTCGTCACTCCCGGGTGAGCTCCGCCTCCGCCTCGGCCAGCGCGGCGAACTCCTCCTCGGGCGCGTGTCCGACCAGGTGGTGTCGACTGTAGAGGGCGAAGTAGGCGAGTGCGACGCCGTAGACGACCAGCGCGATGAACGCCGCCTCCTGGTCCACCAGGAACGTCGCCACCAGCGCGGAGAGGGCCAGGACGAACGCCGTCGACGAGGTGAGCACCCCGCCGGGCGTCCGGTAGGGCCGCTCCAGGCCGGGCTCGCGGCGGCGCAGCACGATGTGCGAGAGGGCCATCAGCGCGTAGGAGATGGTCGCCCCGAACACCGCGATGTTCAGCATCCGGGCCCCGTCGCCGGTGGACGCGGCGAGGCCGAAACCGATCGCGCCCGGGATCAGCAGGCCGAGGTAGGGGGACTTGCGGCTGTTCGTCAGCGACAGGACCCGGGGCAGGTACCCGGCGCGGGAGAGCGCGAAGAGCTGCCGTGAGCCGGCGTAGATGAGCGAGAAGAACGAGGCGACCAGGCCCGCGAGGCCCGCGTAGTTGACGAACCGGCTCAGGGCCGTCGGCTCGCCGTCGCCCTCCAGGGCCACCACCAGCGGGTTCCCCGCGTCGGTCAGCGCCGCCGAGCCGCTCGCCCCGGTCGCGGCGAGGAACGTCAGCACCGCGAGCAGCACGAGGATCCCCATCGCCAGGGACATCGCGCGCGGCATCACCCGTACCGGGTCCTTCGCCTCCTCCGCGGCGAGCGGGACGCCCTCCACGCCGAGGAAGAACCACATGCCGAACGGGAACGCCGCCCAGATGCCGAGCAGCCCGTACGGCAGCCAGGAGTTCGCACCGAAGGCGTCCGGGTCGGCGGGGATGTCGTTCAGCCCGCCGCCGTCGAACTCGGTGCACGCGCCCACCGCGAAGATCAGCAGCGCGGCGACCGCGATCGCGGTGACCACCAGGCTGAACCGCAGCGCCTCGCCGACGCCCCACAGGTGGATCCCGACGAAGACCACGAAGCAGGCGAGGTAGACGGGCCAACCGGACTCCAGGCCGAAGAGGTTGAGCGACTCGACGTAGTCGCCGATGAAGATGGAGATCGCGGCCGGCGCCAGGATGTACTCGATGAGGATCGCCGTCCCGGTCAGGAAGCCGCCCCAGGTGCCGAGCGCCCGACGGGCGAAGCCGTAGCCGCCGCCCGCCGTGGGCAGGATCGCCGACAGCTCCGCCAGCGCGAAGACCAGGCAGGCGTACATCACGCCCATCAGCAGGGTGGCGACGGCGAGCCCGCCGAACCCGCCCTCGCCGAGTCCCACGTTCCACCCGGAGAAGTCCCCGGAGACGACGTACGCCACGCCGAGGCCGGTGAGCAGCAGCCAGCCCGCGCTGCCGCGGCGCAGCGCCCGCCGGCTCAGGTACGCGTCCGGCTGCCGCTCCGCGCCGCCCGGCGCGGGGGCCTCCGTTCCGGATGCGGTGTCGTCGGCCATCACGGGTCTCCTCACGGCTGGGGGCAGGCAACGGCGGCCGGGACCACTCGTCCGGCGGAAGGGCACCGACCTTCCTCCCTCGGAGGGGCACTGCACAACCCCCGTGCGTTACACCGGGGTTACCGCTGCTCACAGCGGACAGGGAAGCGGGTGAACCGCCCGTGAGGCGGCTTCCCAAAGCCGACGGACGGGCCGTACGTTGGGCCGGGTCCGGTGGACGAGAGGACTGATCCTGTGACCGACCGCATTCCGCCGCTCGCCCTCGACGAGCTGCGCGCGCTGGTGGCCGACGGCGAGATCGACACCGTCGTCCTGGCCTTCCCCGACCTGCAGGGACGTCTGCAGGGCAAGCGCTTCGCCGCCGACTTCTTCCTCGCCGACGTCCTGGAGCACGGCGCCGAGGGCTGCGACTACCTGCTGGCCGTCGACGTCGAGATGAACACCGTGGAGGGCTACGCCTCGTCCTCCTGGGACTCCGGCTACGGCGACTTCGCGATGCGCCCCGACCTCGCCACCCTGCGCCGGGTGCCCTGGGACACCGCGACCGTCCTGCTCATGGCCGACCTGCACACCTCCGGAGGCGAGCCCGTCGCGCCCGCGCCCCGGCAGATCCTGCGCCGCCAGCTGGAGCGGCTCGCGGAGCTCGGCCTGAGCGCGCACGCCGGCACCGAGCTGGAGTTCATCGTCTTCCGCGACACCTACGAGGAGGCCTGGGACCGCGGCTACAAGGGGCTCACGCCGGTCAACCAGTACAACGTCGACTACTCGATCCTCGGCACCGGCCGCGTCGAGCCGCTGCTGCGCCGCATCCGCAACGAGATGGCCGCCGCGGGCCTGACGGTGGAGTCGGCCAAGGGCGAGTGCAACCCCGGCCAGCACGAGATCGCGTTCAAGTACGACGAGGCGCTCGTCACCTGCGACCAGCACGCGATCTACAAGACCGGTGCGAAGGAGATCGCCTCCCAGGAGGGGTACGCGCTCACCTTCATGGCCAAGTACGACGAGCGCGAGGGCAACTCCTGCCACATCCACCTCTCGCTCAGGGACGCCGACGACCGCAGCGTGATGGCCGACGGCGACGACCCGCACACCATGTCCGCGACCATGCGGCACTTCCTGGCCGGGCAGCTCGCCGCCCTGCGCGACTTCTCGCTGCTCTACGCGCCCAACATCAACTCCTACAAGCGCTTCCAGCCCGGCTCGTTCGCCCCCACCGCCGTCGCCTGGGGCCACGACAACCGCACCTGCTCGCTGCGGGTCGTCGGCCACGGCCCCTCGATGCGGTTCGAGAACCGGCTGCCGGGCGGGGACGTCAACCCCTACCTGGCGGTCTCCGGTCTGATCGCCGCCGGGCTGCACGGCATCGAGCACAAGCTGGAGCTGCCCGAGCCCTGCACCGGCAACGCCTACACTGCCGACTACGCGCACGTGCCCACCACCCTGCGCGAGGCCGCCGAGCTGTGGCAGGACAGCGCGATCGCGCGGGCCGCGTTCGGCGACGAGGTGGTCGCCCACTACGCCAACATGGCCAGGGTCGAGCTCGCGGCCTTCGACGCCGCGGTCACCGACTGGGAACTCCGCCGCACCTTCGAACGCATGTGACGGACCGTGCGGCGGGTCGAGCACGACCGTGAGGAGATACGTGACCCACGAGCACCACATCATCGACCCCGCAACCGAGGAGGTCGTCGCCGTCGTCCCGGCCGCCACCCCCGCCGAGGTGGACGCCGCGGTCACCCGGGCGGCCGCCGCACAGCGCGGGTGGGCGGCGGCCGCGCCCGCCGACCGGGCCCGGCTGCTGAGGCGGTTCGCCGCCGTCGTCGACGAGCACGTCGAGGAGCTGGCCCGGCTCGAGGTGCGGCAGGCCGGGCACACCCTCGGCAACGCCCGCTGGGAGGCGGGCAACGTCCGCGACCTGCTCGACTACGCGGCCGGCGGGGTGGAGCGGCTGACGGGACGGCAGATCCCCGTCGCGGGCGGTCTCGACGTCACCCTCCTCGAACCGCTCGGCGTCGTCGGGGTGATCGCGCCGTGGAACTTCCCGATGCCGATCGCCGCCTGGGGCGTGGCGCCGGCGCTCGCCGCCGGGAACGCCGTCATACTCAAGCCGGCCGAGACGACCCCGCTCACCGCCCTCGAACTGGCCCGGCTGGGGCGGGAGGCGGGCCTGCCCGAGCACCTGTTCCAGGTCCTCCCCGGGGCCGGCGACGTCACCGGCAACGCGCTCGTCGAGCACCCGGGCGTCGCGAAGATCGTGTTCACCGGCTCCACCCGGGTGGGCCGGCAGATCATGGCCCGGTGCGCCGACCAGGTGAAGCGGGTGACGCTCGAACTCGGCGGGAAGAGCCCCAACCTGGTCTTCGCCGACGCCGACCTCGAAGCCGCCGCGCTGGCCGCCCCGATGGCGTTCCTCGACAACTCCGGCCAGGACTGCTGCGCCCGCACCCGCATCCTGGTCCAGGCTTCCGTCCACGACCGGTTCCTCGCCCTGCTCGCCCCCGCGATCGAGTCGGTCGTCGTCGGCGACCCCTGGGACGAGAAGACGGCCATGGGCCCGCTCATCTCCCGCGTCCAGCTCGACCGGGTGCGCTCCTACGTCGATCCCGGCGCGGCGGCCATCCGCGGCAGCGCGCCGGAGGGGCGCGGCTTCTGGTTCCCGCCCACCGTCCTCACCGACACCGCGCCCGACGCGCCGGTCGCCGTCGAGGAGGTCTTCGGGCCGGTGGCCGTGGTGCTGCCGTTCGACGACGAGGACGACGCCGTCCGGCTCGCGAACGCCACCCCCTACGGGCTCTCCGGGTCGATCTGGACCCGGGACGTGGGCCGCGCCTTGCGCGTCTCGCAGGGCGTCCGCGCGGGCAACCTGTCGGTCAACTCCCATTCCAGCGTGCGCTACGCGACGCCGTTCGGCGGCTACGGGCGGTCCGGCCTCGGCCGGGAGCTCGGCCCGGACGCGCTGGCCGCGTTCACCGAGACCAAGAACGTCTTCATCAGCACGACCCGCACGGACCCGGAGGCCTGAACCATGACGGACCTTGACCCCGACCCCCAGGACACCTTCGTCTGCCGCCGCCTCGTCGGCCGCACCGCCGTGATCACCGGCGCCGGCAGCGGCATCGGGCTCGCCGCCGCCCGCCGGCTCGCGTCCGAGGGCGCGGCCGTCGTCTGCGGCGACATCGACGAGAGTGCCGGCAAGGCCGCCGCCGAGGCCGTCGGCGGCACCTTCGTCCGGGTCGACGTCACCGACGCCGAGCAGGTCGACGCGCTCTTCGCGGCCGCGCAGGAGACGTACGGGAGCGTGGACATCGCGTTCAACAACGCGGGGATCTCACCCCCCGAGGACGACTCGATCCTCACCACCGGCCTGGAGGCGTGGAAGAAGGTCCAGGACGTCAACCTGACCTCCGTCTACCTGTGCTGCAAGGCCGCCCTGCCGTACATGCGCGCCCAGGGCCGCGGCTCGATCATCAACACCGCGTCCTTCGTGGCCCGGATGGGCGCGGCGACCTCGCAGATCTCCTACACCGCCTCCAAGGGCGGGGTGCTCGCCATGTCCCGCGAACTCGGCGTGCAGTTCGCCCGCGAGGGCATCCGGGTCAACGCGCTCTGCCCGGGCCCCGTCGACACGCCGCTGCTCCAGGAGCTGTTCGCCGCCGACCCGGCCCGGGCCGCGCGCCGGATCGTCCATATCCCGCTCGGCCGCTTCGCCCGCCCCGAGGAGATCGCCGCCGCGGTCGCCTTCCTCGCCAGCGACGACTCCTCGTTCGTCAACGCCACCGACTTCCTCGTCGACGGCGGCATCTCGGGCGCGTACGTGACCCCGGTGTGACGGGCCGGGGGGCGGTCCGGAAGGGCCGCCCCCTACAGGAACGTGCGGCCCTCGCCGCGGTACGTCGGCACGGTCTCCACCACCTCGTCGCCGACCACCAGGTGCAGCGCGTCGAACCGTTCGCACAGCTCGCCGGCCTTGGCGTGCCGGAACCACACCGTGTCGCCGATCAGCAGGTCGTCGGCGACCGCCCCGAGCAGCGGCGTCTGCACCTCGCCCGCCCCCTCCCGCGGGTCGAACCGCAGCCCCTCCGGCAGGTACGGCACGGGCGACCGGTCAGCGCCGGCCACCCCGGAGGCGGGGTAGCCGCCGCCGAGGACCGTCACCACCCCGACCCCGGGGCGCCGGACCACCGGCAGCGCGAACAGCGCCGCGGGGCGGGCGGTGAACGACCGGTAGTGGTCGAACAGCCGGGGCACGTACAGGCCCGAACCGGCGGCGATCTCCGTCACCGCGTCCTCGGCCGCCGTGTGCTGCACGCTCCCCGTGCCGCCGCCGTTCACGAACTCCAGGTCCGGGGCGACCGCCCGGACCGCGCGGACCACCGCCGCGCGGCGCTCCGCCAGCTCCCTGCGGGCCGCCGCCTGCATCAGCCGCACCGCCCGGGACCGCAGCGGCCGCCCGGCCACCGCGTCGCCGACGCCCGCCACATGGCCCTCGTACGCCATCACGCCGACCAGTCGGAAGCCCGGCCGGCGCGCCACCGACCGGGCCAGAGAGGCCAGTTCGGCGGGGGAGTGCACCGGGGAGCGCTTGGGGCCCACCGCGATCCGCCCGCCGAGCAGCCGCAGCGAGGTGTCCAGCTCCAGGCAGACCCGCACCTCCTCACGTCCGCCGTCGCGCGCCGCGTCGATCAGGTCCAACTGGGCGGGGTCGTCGACCATGACGGTCACCGCGCTCGCGAGCTTCGGGTCGGAGGTCAACTCCGCGTACCCCGCCCGGTCCGCCGACGGGTAGGCGAGCAGCACGTCGTCGTAGCCCTCGCGGGCCAGCCACAGGGACTCCGCCAGGGTGAACGACATGATCCCGGCGAAGCCCTCGCGCGCGAGCACCCGGTCCAGGAGCGCCCGGCAGCGCACCGACTTCGACGCCACGCGGACCGGCTTGCCGCCCGCCCGGCGCACCAGGTCGGCCGCGTTCGCGTCGAACGCCTCCAGGTCGACGATCGCCAGCGGGGCGTCGAGGTGGGCGGTGGCCCGGTCGTAGCGGAGCCGGTCGGTGGCGCGGGGAGTCATGGCGGCAGCCTGCCAGACCCCGCTACCCGGCGGTAGCCCGGCGGCGGGGGAGGATCCGGGCAGATCACCCGAGGGTGTGCACGCGCCCGCGCGCCGGGGGCCCGGCCCCGTAAAGTGACGTGCGGCCGAGGACGACAAGGGGGGCGGATGAGCACCGAATCGCGGCGCACCGGCGTCCCGCCCCGCCCTCCCGTGCCCCCGCGCCCGCCCGTACCGCCCGCCGGCGGCCCGTCCGCCGCCCCGCCGTCCCCGGCCCCCACGGCCTTCCCGCCGCCCGCCCCGCAGCGCCCGGACTCCGCCCCGCGCGGCGGCCGCCCGCTGCCCGAGGAGACGACCGTCCGCCTGCGACCGGTCCCGGGCGGCCCGCTCCACGCCGACGGCCCGCCCGCACCGCACCGCCCCCCGCCCCCGCCCCCCTACGCCGACGTGCCCGCCCGCCGGCTGCGTCCCGCCGGAGCGCACCCGCGCGCGTTCGCCGCGGCGGTGTGCGTGATCCTCGGACTCGGGTGCGTCGTCGGTGCGCTGACCGGCAGTTGGCTCCGCGCGGACACCGCGGACACGCGACCCGCCTCCTCCTTCGCCGCCGCGGCCGACCTGTGGCACAGCGTCCCCGTCGACACCCTCTTCCCGCCGACCGTCGAGGGCGAGCGCGCGGGCCCCGGCGGCGCCGACCGCCGCTGGGACCGGGTCGCCGTCGCCCCCGACTCCGGCTGCGCCGACGCCTTCGACCCGCTGCTCGCCGACGCGCTCGCCCCGGCCGGCTGCGCCCGCCTCCTGCGCGCCACCTACGCCGACGCCACGAGCAGCCACGTCATCACCGTCGGCCTGCTCTTCACCACCGCCGACGAGCGGGCCACCGCCGCCCTGCGCCGGCGCTTCGAGACCGGCGGCCTCGACCGCCGGACCGACCTCATACCACGCCCGTACGCGGTCGTCGGCACCCCGGCCGCGGGCTTCGGCGTGCAGCAGCGCGCCAGTTGGTCGATCCGGGTCCTCAGGGACGTCCCGGTCGTCGTCTACGCGGTCTCCGGCTTCGCCGACGGCCGCACCGTCGCCGCCCCGCAGCCGGCCGCCCTCGCCGTGGACGAGGACGCCACCACCGCGCCCGCCCAGTCCGGGCTCGGGCACGACGCCCGCGGCCTCGCCGACCGCATCGAGCGCGGCCTGCGCACGGCGGCCGTCCGGCAGGAAGAGCCGCGCCGATGAGGACCGTCCGCCGCCACCGCCGCCCGCTCGCCCTGCTCGCCGCGCTCGGCCTCGTCCTGCTGCCGACCGAGGTGCTGCGGCCCGCCGAGGCCCACGCCGACCCCATCCGCGACCGGCAGTGGTCGCACCAGGCGCTGCGCACCGCGGACGCCTGGCGGACCACCGAGGGCGAGGGGGTCACCGTCGCCGTCCTGGACACCGGCGTCGACGACCGGCACCCCGACCTCGCCGGGCAGGTCCTGCCGGGCAAGGACCTCGTCGGCTTCGGCGCGGACCGCGGCGACCGCCCCTGGGCCCGGCACGGCACCGGGATGGCCGCCATCATCGCCGGCCGCGGGCACGGCCCGGACCGCGGACAGGGGGTCCTCGGCGTGGCCCCCGAGGCGAAGATCCTGCCGGTGCGGGTGATCCTCGAGGACAGCGACCCGGCCCGCAAGCGGGCCCGCACCCTGCGCGGCAACGCCCTCGCCCAGGGCATCCGCTGGGCCGTCGACCACGGCGCCGACGTCATCAACCTCTCGCTCGGCGACGACAGCGCCTCCGCCCACCCCGAGCGCGGCGAGGACGCCGCCGTCCAGTACGCGCTCTCCAAGGGCGTCTCCGTCGTCGCCTCCGCCGGCAACGGCGGGGAGAAGGGCGACCGCGTCTCCTACCCGGCCGCCTACCCCGGCGTGATCGCGGTCACCGCCGTCGACGAGTTCGGCGCCCGCGCCTCGTTCTCCACCCGCCGCTGGTACGCCACCGTGAGCGGCCCCGGCGTCGACGTCGTCCTCGCCGACCCCGACACCTCCTACTACGAGGGCTGGGGCACCAGCGCCGCCGCCGCGTTCGTTTCGGGGTCGGTCGCACTCGTCCGCGCCGCGCACCCGGAGCTCACCCCGGTCCAGGTGCGGGACCTGATCACCGAGACGGCCCGGGACGCCCCCGACGGCGGGCGCGACGACGCGCTCGGCCACGGCATCGTCGACCCGGCCGCCGCGATCGAGCGGGCCTCCGCCCCGCAGCCGGCCGCCGGCGCTCCCGCCCCGAGCCCCCCGCGGTACTTCGGCGACGGCCCCCGCGTCGTCCGCCCCGAGCCGGAGCGGCACTGGTTCGCCCCGGCGGCCGGCGCGCTGGGCGCCGTCCTCGTCCTCGTCGGCGCCGGCCTCTGGTTCGGCCGCGCCCGCCCCCGCGGCCACTGACCTCAACCGCGGCCCGCCGCCGCCCGCACCGCCTCCTCCACCGCGGCGATCCCGGCCGCGAGCGAGGCGTGCCCGTCGCTGAGCACGGCGACCAGCAGCGTCCGGCCGTCCGGCGCGCGCACCCGGCCGACGCTGTTGACGACCCACAGGCCCGTCCCCGTGCGCGGCAGCCAGCCGTTCTTCAGCGCCGCCGGACCCGCCGCCGAGACCCCCCAGTCCTGCCCCGCGACCACCCCCGCCATCAGCTCCCGCAGGTACGCGGACCCGGCCGGACCGAGGGGCGACGGATCGCCGAACACCGCCTGCAGCAAGCGCAGTTGATCCGCAGCCGTCGTCCGCGTCAGGCCCCACCGGCCGCGCTCGTCCGCGCGCGTCGCCGTCAGGCCGAGCCGTGCGCTCGACGCGTCGAGGCCCGCCGCCCCGCCGATCGCCCGCCACAGCTCCGTCGCCGCGTCGTTGTCGCTGCACCGGATCATCGCCGCGGCCCGCTCCCGCACCCCCGCGTCGAGCCGGCCGTCCTCCCGGAGCAGTAGCGCCGCCAGGATCTGCGCCTTGACCACGCTCGCCGTGACGTACGGCCGGTCCGCGCCGCACCCGGCGTCGTACCGCACCCGTGCGCCCGTCGCCGTGTCGAGCAGCGCGAGCGAGAGCCGCACCCCCTCGGCGACCACCACCTGGGACAAACCCCTCACCTCCTGCGACTAGGCTCGCCTTCCGTGTCCTCCAAGAACATCCCCGACCCCGGCTTCTCCGACGACGACGGCTCCGCCGACCCCGCGCTGACCGCCGCGCTCGACGCCTGGTCCGCCGACCGCACGGACCGCGCCGCCCGCTCCCGCGTCCTCGCAGCCCTGCGGGGCGCCCGGCTGCTCGTCCCCGTCGTCGCCGTCCTCGGCGAGGTGGAGGAGGGCCCCGACGGACTCCGGCGCGAGAAGACCAGCGACATGGCCGTGCCCACCCTGCGGGCCGCCGGCCGCAGCGCGCTGCCCGCCTTCACCTCCACCGCCGCCCTCGCCCGCTGGGACGCCGCCGCCCGGCCCGTCGCCGTCCCCCTCCACCAGGCCCTGAAGGCCGCGGCCCACGAGAAGGCCGACTGCCTCGTCCTCGACGTCGCCGGACCCATCCCCTACGAGGTGCCCCGGGCCGCGATGCTCGCCCTCGCCGAGGGCCGGACGGTCGTCGACCCGCTCGCCGACCCGGCCGTGGTCGCCGCCGTACGGGCCGTGCTGGCCGCCGAGCCCGCCGTCGTGCGGGCGCACCTGGGCCCGGGACGGGGCGACGGCACGCTCGCCCTGGTGCTCGACGCGGATGCTCCGGCGGCGGAGACCGCCCAGCGGGTCGCCCGCGCGCTGGCCTCCGACCACGGGCTGCGCGCCCGCCTCGACCAGGGCATCGACCTGGCGCTGCTGCCCGCTGGGGCCCCCGCGCCGAACGCCCCCCTCTACGTGCGCTGACCAGGGGCGGGGTGCGCGCGGCCCGGTCCGAGAGGCGGGGGGACCGGACCCGACAGAGAATTGCGAGGAAAACGGATCATTCCGTACATCTTCGCGAGGAGACTGTTCATGGAGACCCGCCCCGTGATCTCAGAGTTCCTGGGCACCCTGCTGCTGGTGTTCTTCGCCGTGGGCTCGGCCGTACTCGCGGGCGAGTACATCGGCACCCTCGGAATCGCCCTGGCCTTCGGTCTCGTACTGCTGGCCCTGGCCTACGCGCTCGGGCCGATATCCGGCTGCCACCTCAACCCCGCCGTCACCCTCGGCATGTTCGTGGCCAAGCGCATCGACCAGCGCACCGCCGTCGCGTACTGGATCGCGCAGGTGCTCGGCGGCATCGTCGGCTCCGCCCTGCTCTTCCTGCTCGCCAAGCAGGTGCCCGGTCTCAAGACCAGCGGCGCCTTCGGCTCCAACGGCTACGGCGACCGCTCGGCCGTCGGCATCAACATCTTCGGCGCGCTCCTCGCCGAGATCGTGCTGACCTTCCTGCTGGTCTACATCGTGCTCGCGGTCACCCACAAGGTCGCCGTGCTCGGCTTCGACGGTCTGCCCATCGGCCTCGTGCTCGCCGTCATCCACCTGGTCGGCATCCCGCTGACGGGCACCTCCGTCAACCCGGCCCGGTCCATCGGCCCGGCGCTGTTCGCCGGCGGCGCCGCCCTGTCCCAGCTGTGGCTGTTCATCGTCGCCCCGCTGGTCGGCGGTGTGCTCGCGGCGCTGGCCATCCAGTTCACGCACCCCCGCGACGCGGTTCGCGTGCCGGCGGACGAGGTGGCCGTCTGACGCGGGCGATCCGCCCCCGGAACGCCGGAGAGCCGGGTGGGACGCACGACGTGTGCGTC
>NZ_JBHWZH010000150.1:0-13444 GCF_042728285.1 Streptomyces sp. NPDC060194
GGCCGGGGACGGGCGCGGCTGCGCCGCGGGAGACCGACCACGGCGAGTGCGGACGACGCTGCGCTGGGCACTGTGGGCTGTGCCCACCCGTGCCGCCCTGCGGCACGATTGCCCACAGCCGGGTGAGCGGTGTGGTCGCGGCGCCGCCCACAGCTGTGAAGCCCGTTGGGGTCAGGTGGTCGGGGGGACGCCGTGGAGTTGCTTGAGGTAGTCGTAGGCGGTGGGGAGGGTCTCCACGAGGTTCTGCTGCTGGCGTTTGACCGTCTCGAAGAGGGGCTCTGCGCCGGCGACGGACTCGGGCTTGTAGGCGAGCGCGGGCAGCGGCGCGTCGGGGACGAGACCGAGCCCGGCGAAGATGCAGTAGTAGCTGCCGTTGGTCCAGAAGTTCCGGAACTCCGCCTCGAAGTTCCCGTAGTACGTGGACTCGTCCGTGATCGGCGAGTTGATCGGCAGCCCCGCCCGGTACGCCGCGATCTTGCGCTGGATGTTCTCCGGCAGCGTGAGCTCCTTGTTGGCCTGCCAGAACGGGGTGTCGTTGCGCGGCGCGTAGTAGAAGTGCGCCTGAATGAAGTCCCGGGTGTCGTCGAACATCAGCTCGATCTCGTTGTTGAAGCTGTCGATCAGACCCTGGTTGAACGTGGTGTCCGGGAAGTGCTTCGCCAGCTGGTAGATCGCCGCGGTGATGAAGTAGATGCCGGTGGACTCCAGCGGCTCCAGGAAGCACGAGGAGAGCCCGATGCTGACGACGTTCTTCACCCAGGCCCGCTCGTTGCGCCCCACCCGGAAGCGGATGTGGTTGAACCGGGTGTTCTCCGGGTCGAGGTCCCACATCGCGGCGAACTCCGCCGTCGCCTCGTCCTGGGAGGCGAACTTGCTGCTGTAGACGTAGCCGGTGCCGAACCGGCCGAGCATCGGGATCTTCCACGCCCACCCGGACGACATGGCGATCGCGGAGGTGTACGGCTCGACACCGCCGGCCTCGTCGTCGTGCGGGACGGCCGTGGCGACCGCGCTGTCGCACAGCAGGTGGTCGCTCATGTCGATGAACGGCTCGGCCATCGCCTGGTTGATGAGCAGCCCGCGGAAGCCCGAGCAGTCGACGAACAGGTCCGCGTCGAGGTCGAGGCCGCCCTTGGTGCGCAGCGAGGTGACGTAGCCGCGCTCGTCCTGGACCACCTCGGTCATCTCGTCCTGCACGTGCAGCACGCCCTGCTTGGCGGTGGCGAACCGGCGCAGGTAGTCCGCGACGAGCTGCGCGTCGAAGTGCCAGGCGTAGCGGGTCGCGGAGCGGCCGTCGAGCCAGCGCGGCGCCTTCATCGCGTCCATGACCGGGGGCTCGCGGAAGCAGGCGTAGTCGAACGGCTCGGTGGTGAGGCCCTCGTGCCTGCGCTTGAACCAGTAGTGCGAGAGCGGGGTGCTGTCGTAGTCGGGCAGCAGGCCGAAGGGGTGGTAGAAGTGGTCGGGCCGGCCGTCGTCGAGGGTTCTGGCGATGGACTCGCCCTGGCCGTCGGTGCGCCAGTTCACGAACCGGACGGCCATCTTGAAGCTCGCGTTGCACTCCCGCATCCACTCGTCCTCGGGGATGCCGAGGTAGTCGAAGAACGCGCGCTGGAGGTTGGGCACCGTCGCCTCGCCGACCCCGATCCGCGGGATCGTCGGCGCCTCGAGGACCGTGATCTCGACCGTTCCCTGGAGCGCCTTGCCGAGGTACGCGGCCGTCATCCAGCCGGCCGTGCCGCCGCCGAGGATGACGACCTTCTTCAGTCGGGTGTCGGTGCTGGTCATGGAGCAGCCCTCATTTCGGAGTCGGGGGTCACGGCCGGGAGCCGGGGCCGGCCGAGGCGCGGGCCGGCGGCGGCGGACGGGGCGGCGCCCGGTGCCCGGGCACCGGCCGGGGCCGATACGGGACCCAGCGTGCGAGCTCGCTCTATGACGGACCTACAGGGACGGGGCCGTTCCGTTATAGGGCGGCTGTAGGGGCCGGGAGCACCATCGCCGCAGGCAGAGACGGTGTACGGCGGGACGCGGGAGGAAATCGATGACCACCGTGGTGGCCCCACCCGTCCGGCAGGCGGTCCGCATCCGCTTCCTGGGCGACTTCGAACTGACCGTGAACGGCGACCCGGTACGGCGCTGGCGGGCCGGCAAGTCGCGGGGGCTCTTCCAGTACCTGGCGATCCACCGCGGCCAGACGCTGACCCGCGACCGGCTGTACGAGGCGCTGTGGCCGTGCTCCGACCGCTCCAGCGGCGACAGCTCGCTGAAGGTCGCGGCGCACGCGCTGCGGCGGGTCCTGGACGCGCACCCCGACAGCCCGTACGACTCCGGGATCCGGCTGCACTACCGCGACTTCGGCTACGCGCTGGACATCACGGAGCTGTGGTCGGACGTGGACCGGTTCCAGGAGCTGGTGCACGCCGGGCTGCGCGCGGCGGGGGCCGGCGACCGGGCGGGCGCCCGCGACCGGCTCGGTGCGGCCGCGGCCCTGTACGGGGGCGAGTTCCTGCGCGGCGAGAGCGCGGACTGGGTGGTCGAGCACCGCGAGTACCTGCGGTCGCTGGCCCTGCGCGCGCTCGACGTGCTGCGGGCGGACGCCGTCGAGCGGGAGGACTTCGGCGACCTGATCGAGATCTGCCGCCGCACGCTCGGCATCGACCGCCACCACGAGGAGACCTACCGGGCGCTGATGGCGGCCCACGGCCGGCGCGGCGAGTACGCGTGCGTGCGCCGCTGGTACGACCTGTGCGCGCGCCGGCTGCGGGCGGACCTCGGCGTGCCGCCGTCGCCCGAGACGGACCGCCTGCTGCGGACGGTGCTGCCGGGGGCGGTGCGGAGCCGCGCGGCCGACCCGGCCAGGGTGCCGGCCGGGGCGCCGGCCGGGGCCCCCTTCGGCGGGATCCGGCCCCGGCCCGCGCGCCGGGCCCGCCCCGACACCCGGGCCCGCCCGGACGTGCCGGCCGGGCGCCTCGGCGGCCCCGCGGCGGCCCACGGCTACGCCGCGGCCGCCGTCCCCACCGCCGCGCCCCGGCCGACGCCCCGGCACCGGCCGTGAGCCCGCGCTCCGGGGCGCCGCCCCGGAGCCCGGCGCGGCCCGGCCCCCGACCACCCCGTGCCCGCCCCCGGCCCCGACCCTCCCCCGCGCCCGGGCCCCGCGGGCCCGCCCCGGCGGGCGGCGGGCACCGGGCCCGGACCACCCGCACGCGCAACGGATCCGAAGGCGGCGACGTGCCGCACCCGTACCGAGCCATCCAGTGAGGAAGACACCGTGACCGTGCTGACCGTGCCGCAGGAGTCCGCCGCGCAGGCGGCCGAACCGCCGGGGGCCCCGCTGCCGCCGCGCTACGACGACCAGTGGATCGGCGGCCGCTGGCAGCCGTCCGACGCCGAGGGGCGGCTCGTCGTCACCGACCCGAGCACCGAGCTGCCGCTGGCGACCGTGCCCGCCGGCACCCCGCGCGACGCGGACCTCGCCGTCCGCGCGGCGGCCGCCGCGTTCCCCGCCTGGGCGGCCACCCCCGTACGGGAGCGGGCCGCCCTGCTCGGACGGGTCGTGGCGGGCCTGGAGCGGCGGGCCCCGGAGTTCGCCGCCACGATCACCGCGGAGGTCGGCGCGCCCACCCGCGTGGCGCTGCGGACCCAGGTGGGGCTGGCGATCGGGATGGCCGCGCACTGCGTCGAGACGGCCGCCGGCCACGTCTTCGAGGAGCGGGTCGGGCACTCGCTGGTGGTGCGCGAGGCCGCGGGGGTCGCGGCGTGCGTGACGCCGTGGAACGTGCCACTGCTGCTCACCGTGCAGAAGCTGCTGCCCGCGCTCGCGGCGGGCTGCACGGTCGTCCACAAGCCGAGCGAACTCACCCCGCTGCACGCCCGGTTGCTCGCGGACGTGTTCGCGGAGGCGGACCTGCCGCCGGGGGTGGTGAACACGGTCGTGGGGACCGGGGACATCCTCGGGACGGCGCTGGTGACCCACCCGCTGGTCGACGTGGTCTCCCTGACCGGGTCCACCCGGGCCGGCCGGCAGGTCTCCGCGCTCGGCGCGGACGGGATCAAGCGGATCCACCTGGAGCTGGGCGGGAAGAACGCCAGCCTGGTCCTGCCCGACGCCGACCTCGCCACGGCGGTCGGCGCGACCGTCGACCAGGTGCTGTTCAACACCGGCCAGACCTGCCTGCAGTGGAGCCGGCTGCTCGTGCCGCGCGACCGGCAGGACGAGGCCGTCGAGCTGGCCGGGCGGATCATGGACGGGTACGTCACCGGCGACCCGCGCGACCCGGCCACCGACCTCGGCCCGCTGGTCTCGGCCGCGGCGCACGCGCGGGTGACGGAGTACGTCCGGCGCGGCGCGAGCGAGGGCGGCGCGCGCCTGGTGCGCGGCGGCCCCGGCCGCCCCGAGGGGCTGAGCACGGGCTACTACGTGCGCCCGACGGTCTTCGCGGACGTCGACCCGCTGACCACCATCGCCCAGGAGGAGATCTTCGGGCCGGTCCTCTCGGTCATCCCCTACGACGACGAGGAGCAGGCGGTCCGCATCGTCAACGGCACCCGCTACGGGCTGCACGGCGCGGTCTGGTCGGGCGACGACGCCCGCGCCGAGCGGGTCGCCCGGCGGTTCAGGACCGGCCTGGTCGACGTCAACGGCGGCTCCTTCAACCCGGCCGCCCCGTTCGGGGGCTTCAAGCAGTCCGGCATCGGCCGCGAGTGCGGCGTCGCCGGCCTGGAGGCCTTCCTGGAGACCAAGTCGCTGCAGCTGCCGCAGGGTTCGGCCGACGAGGTCGTCGGCCCGCGGCTGCGGGCGGCGGGCGTCCCGGACGCCCCCGCCGAGGGCGCGGCGGGCCGCGCGGGCGACTCCGGCGAGCGGGAAGGGGCGGGCGCATGAGCGCGCAGCTCGCTCCCGTGCGCCCGGCGGGCGTGCCGCCGCTGTTCGCGGCGGTCGCGCGGTGGACGCGCGAGCAGCCGTCGGCGACGGCCGTCACGGCGGAGGACGGGGACTGGACGTACGCCGAACTCACGGCGCGGACCGGCCGGTTCGCGGCTGCGCTCACCGCGGCCGGGGTCCGCGCGGAGACCGCCGTCGGGCTGCTGCTCGGCCGGTCGCGCGACAGCGTGTCGGCACTGCTCGCCGTCTGGTCCCTGGGCGCGACGGCGGTCCCGCTGGACGCCGGGCACCCGGCGGAACGCCTCGCGGGCGTCCTGGCGGACGCCGGGGTCGGCGTGCTCGTCGCGGGGACGGTGCCGGCGGGGCTGGACGTGGCGGGTCTCGCCGTGGTCGACCCGGACGCCGTGTCCGCCGTTCCGGACAGCGCGGCCGGGCTCGCCGGCGGACCGGCCGGCCGGGAGCCGGGCCACGCCGCGGGCGGAGGTGACGCGAGTGCCACGGCGGGCGAACAGCCCGACGGCCACGACGTCGGACACGGCCTCGTCGTGGCGGCTCCCGCGCCCGACGCCGTCGCGTACGTGATCTACACGTCGGGGACGACCGGGCGGCCGAAGGGGGTGGAGGTCGCCTACCGGGGGCTCGACACGTTCGTCGGGGCGCTCGGGACGGTGGGGCTGACGCCGGGCGGGCTGGGGCTGAACGCGGTGTCGCCGGCGTTCGACGGGTGGCTGTGGTGCACGTTGCTGTACCTCGTGCACGGGCAGGGCGTCGCGCTGGTGGACCTGTCGCTCGACGGGCTGCGGCGCGCGGCGGAGGCCGGCCGGGAGCCGGTGCCGGCCGGGCTGCGGACGGTGTCGCTGACGCCGTCGCTGCTCGCCGCGCACGGCGGCGCGCTGGACGGCGCGGAGGTCGTCGTCGTGGCCGGCGAGCAGTGCCCGGCCGCGCTCGCCGAGCGCTTCGCCCGCGGCCGGCGGCTCCTGAACGTGTACGGGCCGACGGAGGTCACCATCGCGGCCACCTGGGCCGACAGCGAGCGGGGGGACGACGTGAGCACGATCGGACGGCCGCTGCCCGACTACCGGGCGTACGTCCTGGACGACGACCTGCTGCCCGTCGAGCAGGGCGTCGAGGGCGAGTTGTACCTCGGCGGGCCGGCCGTCGCCCGCGGCTACCGCAACCGGCCGGGGCTCACCGCGGCCCGGTTCGTGCCGGACCCTTTCCAGGGCGGCGGCTCCCGGATGTACCGGACCGGGGACGTCGTGCTGCGGCGGCCCGGCGGCGAACTGGAGTACCGGGGCCGGCGGGACGACCAGGTGAAGGTGCGCGGCCACCGGATCGAGCTGGGCGAGGTGGAGCGGGTCGCGGCGGAGCTGCCGGAGGTCGTCGCGGCGGCGTGCTGCGCGCTGGGCGACGGCGGCTCGCTGGGGCTCGCGGTCGTCGCCGCGGCGGGCGCGGGCGACGGGCTCGCGGCGGACGTGGCCGCGCACTGCGCGAAGCTGCTGCCGGAGGCGGCGGTGCCGTCCGTGGTGCGGGTCGTGGAGCGGATCCCGGTGCTGCACACCGGGAAGGCGGACCGGGCGGAGCTGGCCCGGGAGCTCGGGGACGGGGCGGGCCCGGTCGAGGCGGCGGAGGCCGGGGCCACCCCGCACGAGCGGACCGTCATGGCGGTCTGGGCGACCGCGCTGGAGCGGGCCGTGCCCTCGGTCGACGCGGACTTCTTCGAGCTCGGCGGGCACTCGCTCGCCGCGGCGCGGGCCGTCGCGGAGCTGCGGCGGATCACCGGGCTGCGGATCACGCTGGGCGCGCTGCTCGCGCGGCCGACGGTCGTGGACGTGGCGGCCGAACTCGACCGGCTGGGCGCGGAGTCGGCCGTCGCGGAAGGGGCCTGAGCGATGGGGGCGTGGATATCGAGCTGGCCGTCGGGGGCGGGGGCCGTCGACCCGCCGGCGCTGCCGGTCCTGCTCTGCCTGCCGCCGGCCGGGGCCGGGTGCCAGCAGTTCCGGCCCTGGCAGGCCGCGTTCGACGGGGTGGCGCAGGTGCACGGGGTGCAGCTGCCGGGGCGGGAGAACCGGTGGCGGGAGCCGATGCCGGCCACGTTCGGCGAGGCCGTCGAGGCGGTCGTCGCCGAGCTGTCGGCGGTCCTCGCCGGCCGGCGGGTCGTCGTCTTCGGGCACAGCTTCGGGGGGCTGCTCGGGTACGAGGTGGCGCGGCGGGTCGATCCGTCCGCGCTGGTCGCGCTCGTCGTGAGCGGGTGCCGGGCGCCGTCGTACTGGGACGGGGCGGGGCGGGGGATCGTCGACGACGAGTCCGAGCTGGACAAGCTGTTCGACACCGCGGGGTTGGACCCGGCGTTCCTCGACGAGGAGACGAGGGCGCTGATGGTGGCGATGCTGCGGAAGGACGCGGTGCTGTCGTTGTCGTACGCGTACGGGGGTGGAAAGCCGCTGGGGGTTCCCGTCCACGCGTGGGGGGCGGACGCGGACGAGACGGTCTCGGCGGAGGAGCTGTCGGGGTGGGCGGCGGTCACCTCGGCGCGGTTCGCGATGCACCAGGTCCCTGGGGGGCATCACGCGGTGCTGAGGCGGCCGGAGGTCGTGCAGGAGCACCTGGCCGGGTTGCTGCGGGGGGCGGCGGCCCTGCCTGCGGGGTAGTCCGTCGCACCCGGGTGCGGGTCGGCGGGGCTCCGCCGGTTGTTCCCCACCCCGCCCCTTCCCGCAGTGTCGATATGCAGCTCCGCTGCGAGGCCTGGCCGGGCGACTTTGCGCCTGCGGCGCGTACCGGGCTCCGCCCGGTGGCCTCAGACGCCGGCCGGGCTGAGATTTCTTGGCCACCGCTCGCCCGCCGGGCTGAGCTCGACCTTCGGAGGAACACACCATGCCCACCACCCACCAAGTGCTCGTCAACGAGCAGGCCCAGTACGCGCTCTACCCCGCCACCCGCGACCTCCCCGACGGCTGGGAGCCGGAGGGGTTCCGGGGGTCCGTCGACGAGTGCGTCGCGCATGTGGACGCCCGGTGGACGGACACGCGGCCGCGGGCGACGTCCGATGAGGGGGAACGGTGATGGAGATCGACCTGCTGGACCCGGGGCCGTTCGGGAGGAACGCGTTCTGGGAGACGTTCACGTGGCTGCGGGCGAACGCGCCGGTGTACCGGCATCCGGAGCCGGACGGGGACGGGTTCTGGGTGCTGAGCAAGCACCGGGACATCGTGAAGGTGTACGCGGACAGCGACACCTTCAGCAGCGCGCAGGGCATGCGGCTGGGGAGCGAGCCGGCCGCGGTCGCCGCGGTGACGCAGCGGATGCTGATCGTGTCGGACGCACCGCACCACACCCGGCTCAAGCGCGCGCTGTACCAGGCGTTCGGACCGCAGCAGATGCCGCGCCTGGAGGCGCTGGTCACGGAGGTGGTGGGCGAGCTGGTCGCGGAGGCGGCGGAGCGGGACGAGCTGGACTTCATCGACCTGGCGAAGCAGCTCCCGAACCGGGTGGTCTGCGCGATGATGGGGATCCCGCGCCGGGACTGGGCGTGGATCGGCGCGCTGACGACGGACGCGTTCGACTCGCCGGACGAGTCGGTGCGCAGCAACGCCCACTCGGAGATCTTCCTCTACTTCATCGAGCTGCTGAACGAGCGGCGGGCGCGGCCGGGCGACGACCTGGTCAGCCAGATCGCGCACGACACGCTCGTGGACGAGGGCGACGGCACGGCCCGGCCGCTGAGCGACGAGGAGATCGTCTTCAACTGCAACGGCGTGCTGTCCGGGGCGAACGAGACGACCCGGTACTCGGCGGCCGGCGCGGTGCACATGTTCGCGGAGCTGCCGGAGCAGTGGGAGCTGCTGCGGAGCCTCGGGCCGGCCGGGATCGGTCCCGCGGTCGAGGAGATCCTGCGCTGGACGACGCCGGGGGTGCACGCGCTGCGGACGGTGGTGCGCGACACCGAGATCGGCGGCCACCGGATCGCCGCCGGTGAGCGGGTCACGCTCTGGAACGTCTCGGCGAACCGCGACGAGGACGTGTTCGACACCCCGCACGCGTTCCGGGTCGACCGGAAGCCGAACCGGCACGTCGCCTTCGGGCACGGCCGGCACCTGTGCCTGGGGGCCCGCCTCGCGCGCTTCGAACTGGGCGCGCTGCTCACCGAGATGCTCAGCACGCTCGACGGGTTCGAACTGACCGGGCCCGCGCTGTTCAACGAGTCCAACTTCACCTGGGGCATCCGAAGCCTCCCCGTGCGGCTGCTGCGCAGCCCCGCCTACGCCACCCGAGAGAGGGCCGCGCTGTGACCACCGCGATCGTCGACTTCAACCGCACCGACACCGACTTCCCCACCACCGGCTACGCCGAGCTGCTCGCCGCCCAGGCCGCCCGCACCCCGTCGGCGCCCGCGCTCGTGCAGGGTGCGCGGGTGTGGACGTTCCAGGAGCTGGAGACGGCCGCGAACCGGCTGGCCCACGCATTGATCGCCGCGGGGACGACCCCCGGCAGCCGGGTCGGGCTCTGCTACCCGCGCAGCGCCGAGTACGTGATCGGGTCGCTGGCGATCCTCAGGACGGGTGCGGCGATCGTCGCGCTCGACCCGGTCAACCCGGACGACCGTCTGACCGCGATGATCGCGGACGCGGGCCCCGTCCTGGTCCTGGCCCCGGCGGAGACCGCGGCGCGGCTGCCGGAGTCGGTGGCCCGGGCGGAGGTCGCCACGGCCGGGCGCGGGCTGCCCGCCACCGCGCCGGACGTCCCGACAGGGCCCGACACGGTCAGCCACCTCATCTACACCTCCGGCTCGACCGGCACCCCGAAGGCCGTCCTGGAGCGGCACGGCGCGCTGACGAACCTGGTGCACTGGACCGGCCGCGCCTACGGCGTGCGGCCCGGCGACCGGGCGTCGTGGACGTCCACGCCCGGCTTCGCGGTGCAGATCATGGAGTGGCTGCCGTACCTGCCGCTCGGCGCGGCGGTGCACATCCCGGAAGAGGGCCGGGCGCAGACCCCGGAGCAGATACGGGACTGGCTGGTCGCCGAGGGCATCACCCACACGATGCTGGTCGCGGCCCTCGCCGAGCCCGTCTGGGCGCTGGAGTGGCCGGCGGCGAGCGCGTTGCGGATCCTGGTGACCACCGCCGAGCGCGTCCACAGCTGGCCGCCGACCGACACCCCGTTCCGGGTGGTGATGACGTACGGGACGACCGAGACCACCAACGTCCTGACCTGCCTCGACCTGGGCGCGGACGTCGACTTCACCAGTCAGGCCACGCCGGAGGGGATCCGCGCGACGCGGCAGGTCCCGGTCGGGGTGCCGATCGCGAACATGCGGGTGCACCTGCTCGACGGCGAGGACCGGCCCGTCGCCGACGGCGAGGTCGGCCGGCTGCACGTGGCCGGCGCCGGGGTGGCCGCGGGCTACCACGGGCGGCCCGAGCTGACCGCGGCGAAGTTCCGCACCGGCCTGGGCGCCGTCGACCCGGCCGGCGTGCTCTACGACACCGGCGACCTGGCCCGCCGCCGCGAGGACGGGGCGATCGAGCTGCTCGGCCGCTCCGACGCGCAGGTCAAGATCCGCGGCTTCCGGGTGGAGCTCGGCGAGGTCGAGACGCACGTGGCACGGCTGGAGGGGGTCGCCGAGGCGGTGGTCGTCGTCCAGGAGCGGGCGGCCGACGACCGGCGGCTCGTGGCGTACGTGTCGGGGCCGGAGGGCGGCTCCGCCCCCGAGCCCGCGGCGGTCCGCGCCGCGGTGGCCCGCACCCTGCCGTACTACATGGTCCCCTCGACCGTCGTCGTGCTCCCCGCGCTCCCCCGGCTCGCGAACGGGAAGGTCGACCGGCGCGCGCTGCCGGAGCCGCCCGCCCCCCAGGACGGGGTCAGCGCCGGGTACGAGCCGCCGCGCAACGAGACCGAGGACACCCTCGTCCGGCTGTGGGCGGAGGCGTTCCGGACCGACGTCGTCGGCATCCACGACAACTTCTTCGAGCTGGGCGGCCACTCGCTGCTCGCGTTCCAGCTGATCGACGAGCTGCGCCGCCGCTACGGCGTCGAGCTGAGCATGTCCGACCTGTCGTCGCGGCCGACCGTCGCCGAGCTGGGCGAGCTGGTCGTGAACCGCCGCGACGGCGGCCGGGAGGGCTTCGGCGGGCTGCCGGCGGTCGTGCCCGACCCGGCCGCGCGCTTCGAGCCGTTCCCGCTGACCGAGAGCCAGCAGGCGCTGTGGATCGGGCGCGGCGGCCTCGTCGACCTCGGGAACGTCGGCTGCCACGGCTACTTCGAGTGGGACAGCGAGCGGCTCGACGTCGAGCGCTTCGAATCGGCGTGGCGGCGGCTCGTGGAGCGCCACGACGCGCTGCGCACCCGGGTGCTGCCCGACGGCACCCAGCAGGTGTACGCGGAGGTCCCCGCGTTCGACATCCCCGTCACCGACCTGACCGGCCTGTCCGGCCCCGAGCAGGAGGACGAACTCGCGCGGCTGCGCTCGGAGTTGTCCCACCAGGTGCTCGACGCCGACGCCTGGCCGCTGTTCGACGTGCGCGTCAGCCTGCTCGGCGGCGGGCGCGCCCGGATCCACCTGTGCCTGGACTTCCTGGTCGCCGACGCCTGGAGCTACTTCCAGGTCCTGGTCCCCGACCTGGTCGCCTACTACGCCGACCCGGCCGCCGAACTCCCGGCGCTGGAGCTGACGTTCCGGGACTACGTGCTCGCCGTCGGCGACTCGCTGCGGGACAGCGAGCTGTACCGGCGCTCCGAGTGGTACTGGCGCGACCGGCTCGCCACCCTGCCGCCCGCCCCCGAGCTGCCCGAGCGGCCGGAGGACGCGCCGGAGCTGCCGGTGCGCTTCGAGCGGCTCAGCCACGTCGTGCCCACCGAGCTGTGGGAGCGGATCCAGGAGCGGGCCGGGGACCACGAGGTCACCCCGTCCGGGGTGCTCGCCGCGGCCTACGCGGAGGTGCTCGGGCGGGCCGCCGGGCAGGCGCGCTTCACCATCAACTTCCCGCTCTTCAACCGGCTTCCGCTGCACCCGCAGGTCAACTCGCTGCTCGCCGACACCACCACGACGCTGCTGCTCGCCGTCGAGCAGGTCGACCCGACCTTCGCCGGGCGGGCGCAGGCCGTCCAGCGGCGGCTGTGGGCCGACCTGGAGCACCGCTACTTCAGCGGCGTGCAGGTCCTGCGCGAGCTGACGAAGCTGCGGGGCACGCTCGCGCCCGCGATGCCGATCGTCATGACCAGCCTCGCCGGGCACCCCCCGCAGTACGAGGAGAACGCGCTCGGCGTCCCCGTCTACGGCATCTCCCAGACGCCGCAGGTCTCGCTCGACTTCCAGGTCTTCGAGAAGCCGGCCGGGCTCACCTTCAACTGGGACCACCTGCCCGCGGTGTACCCCGACGGGCTGATCGAGGGCATGTTCGCCGAGTTCGTCGCGCTCCTGGAGTCCCTCGGCGAGCCGGCGGCCTGGGAGCGGCTCTCCCCGCCGCCCGGCGCCGCGGAGGCGCTCGACGCGATCGAGGCCGCCGAGGAGCGGGACACCAGCGACGCCTGGGAGCGGTACTGGGCCGGCATCGAGCGCACCGGGCGCGGCGGCGACGTCATCTGGGACGCGGACAGCGGCGAGGAGTTCCAGTGGCTCCTCGGGCAGGCCCGCACGCACTTCCGCGACGACATGCCCGTCGTCGACATCGGTTGCGGCAACGGGCGCTACAGCCGGGAGCTCGCCGCGCACTACCCGCGGGTCGTCGGCGTCGACGTCTCCGTCAGCGCGATCGAGCACGCGGTGCGGGAGGCGGCGGCGTCGGGGGTCGCCAACGTCGAGCACCTCGCGCTCGACATGACCTCCGCGGAGGAGGCGGCGGCGCTCGGTGCGGGGCCGTACAACATCTTCGTCCGCGGCGTCTTCCACGTCCTCGACGACGCGCAGCGGGCGCGGCTCGCCGTCGTGGCCGGGCGGCTGCTCGGGCCGGACGGGGTCCTGATCGTCCACGAGCCCGACTACTCCAGCAACTCCTTCGGCTACCTCGGCTTCGTCGGCGGCAAGCGGGGGCGGGCGGAGGACCTCGTCGGCCCGCTGGAGGCGGCCGGCGTCCGCCACTCGGCCCGCTTCACCCGGCCCGAGCTGGCCGCGGCGTTCCCCGCCGACGACTGGGAGATCCTCGCCGACCAGGCGATCCAGCTCCACGCCGTCGACCCCACCTCCGACTCGGAGGCCCTCCTCCTCCCGGGCTACTACGCGGTCCTCCGCCGCCGCTGACCCGGCACCATGGCACCCCTCCGGCCTCCGGCCGGGGGGGTACCCGGCTCCGCCGGGGGGCCTCCTCCAGCGGGCGCACACATCGCTGGCGCTCGGCACATGGGGCTGTGCCCACCCGTGCCGCCCTGCGGCACGATTGCCCACAGCGGGGTGGAGGTGGCGGCCCACATCGCCGCCGAGCGGCACGAATCCCGGCGCGAGCCGCGAAAACCGGCGCGAGCCGCGAAAACCGGCGCGAGCCGCGAAAACCGGCGCGAGCCGCGAAAAAGTCTTAGCCCGGCCGGCGATTGAGGCCACCCGGGCGGAGCCCGGGTCCCCGCCGGCAGGCGGAA
>NZ_JBHWZH010000151.1:0-13422 GCF_042728285.1 Streptomyces sp. NPDC060194
CCGGCGCACGGGTGCGCCGGGCCCTCGTCGGAGGCGGGGTACTACGCCGGGGAGTCGCCGTCCTCGGGCTTCTCGGGGTTCTCCGCGGAGTCGACCTCGGCCTCGAGGCCGAGCTGCTCGAGGATCCACTTGTCGAACTCGATCGACGCGCGGACCCAGCTGACCGTCGAGGAGACGAAGTGCTCCAGGCTGACGCCGGTGCCGATCAGCATCTGCGCCTCGCCGATGAGGCGGACGGTGCCGTCGTCGTGGGTGTGGCTGTAGACCTTCGGCCACAGGGTGCGGCGGTTCCAGTCGTCGATCGACTCGAGGAGTTCGACCTTCTTCTCGATGGTGTGCGGGCGGTCGTAGAACGTCCGCACCGAGAAGACCTGCTGGTCGCCCTCGCCGCGGAACATGAAGTAGGTGCGGAAGTCCTCCCACGGGGCGGCGAGGTCACCCTCGTCGTCCACGACGAACTTCAGCTCCATCTGCTCCAGGAGCTGCTTCACCAGGTCCTGGTCGGGGACGACGGGGCCTGCCGGTCCTGCGCCCTGCGGGGGGCCGGACTGCTGGCCCCCGAAGTTCGGAATGCCGGACGGGTCGATGCTCACGTGCTTGGTCCCTTCGTACGGATTCCGCCATCCTCCCCCATGCCTGCGGGGTTCTGGCAAGGCCCCACCGGTTCGCTCCGCTGAGGGCTTACGGATTCACCCCGCTCCCGCCGGGCCGGGCCGGATCCTCCCGGCCCGGCCCGACCGCGCGCTCAGGACGCCCGGCCGACCAGCAGGCCCTCGCCCACCCGGTCCACCCGGACGGTGTCCCCGTCGGCGACCTCGCCGGCCAGGATCTCCTTGGCGAGCCGGTCGCCGATCGCCGTCTGGATGAGCCGGCGCAGCGGCCGCGCCCCGTACGCCGGGTCGTTGCCCTCCTCGGCGAGCCAGGCCAGCGCCTCGGGGGTCACGTCGAGCGTGAGGCGCCGCTCGGCGAGCCGGCGCGCGAGCCGGTCGATCTGCAGCTGCGCGATCCGCGCCAGCTCGTCCTTCTCCAGCGCGGAGAACACGACCAGGTCGTCGAGCCGGTTCAGGAACTCCGGCTTGAAGGACCGCCGGACCACGTCCATGACCTGCTGCTTCTTCTGCTCCTCGGGCACGGTCGGGTCGACCAGGTACTGCGAGCCGAGGTTGGAGGTCAGGATCAGGATCGTGTTGCGGAAGTCGACCGTGCGGCCCTGGCCGTCGGTGAGCCGACCGTCGTCGAGCACCTGCAGCAGCACGTCGAAGACCTCCGGGTGCGCCTTCTCGACCTCGTCGAGCAGCACCACCGAGTACGGCCGCCGGCGCACCGCCTCCGTGAGCTGGCCGCCCTCCTCGTAGCCGACGTACCCGGGCGGCGCGCCGACGAGCCGGGCCACGGAGTGCTTCTCGCCGTACTCGCTCATGTCGATGCGGACCATGGCCCGCTCGTCGTCGAAGAGGAAGTCCGCGAGCGCCTTGGCCAGCTCCGTCTTGCCGACGCCGGTGGGGCCGAGGAAGAGGAAGGAGCCGGTGGGCCGGTCGGGATCGGCGATGCCGGCCCGGGTGCGGCGCACCGCGTCGGAGACCGCGCGGACGGCCTCGCCCTGCCCGATCAGCCGGCGGCCCAGCTCGTCCTCCATGCGGAGCAGCTTCTGGGTCTCGCCCTCCAGGAGCCGGCCGGCGGGGATCCCGGTCCAGGAGCCGACGACGTCGGCGATGTCGTCGGGGCCGACCTCCTCCTTGACCATGGTGTCGGTGGACGCCTCGGCCTCGGCGGCGGACGCCTCCTCCAGCTCGCGCTCCAGGGCGGGGATCTCGCCGTAGAGCAGCTGGGAGGCGGAGTCGAAGTCGCCGTCGCGCTGGGCGCGCTCGGCGGCGCCGCGCAGCTCGTCCAGCTTCTCCTTCAGCTCGCCGACCCGGTTGAGGCCCTGCTTCTCCTTCTCCCAGCGGGCGGTCAGGCCGCGCAGCTCCTCCTCGCGGTCGGCGAGGTCCTTGCGGATCTTCTCCAGCCGCTGCCGGGAGGCGGGGTCGGACTCGTTCTTGACGGCCAGCTCCTCCATCCGGAGCCGGTCGACGGAGCGCTGCAGCTCGTCGATCTCCAGCGGCGAGGAGTCGATCTCCATGCGCAGCCGGGACGCGGCCTCGTCGACGAGGTCGATGGCCTTGTCGGGCAGGAAGCGGGAGGTGATGTACCGGTCGGAGAGGGTCGCGGCGGCGACCAGGGCGCTGTCGTTGATCTGCACCTTGTGGTGCGCCTCGTAGCGGCCCTTGAGCCCGCGCAGGATCGCGATGGTGTCCTCGACGGACGGCTCGGCGACGAGCACCTGCTGGAAGCGGCGCTCCAGCGCCGGGTCCTTCTCGATCCGCTCGCGGTACTCGTCCAGCGTCGTGGCGCCGACCATCCGCAGCTCGCCGCGGGCCAGCATCGGCTTGAGCATGTTGCCCGCGTCCATCGCGGAGTCGCCGCCGGCGCCCGCGCCGACGACCGTGTGCAGCTCGTCGATGAAGGTGATGATCTGGCCGTCGCTGTCCTTGATCTCGGCGAGGACGGTCTTGAGCCGCTCCTCGAACTCGCCGCGGTACTTGGCGCCGGCGACCATCGCGCCGAGGTCGAGCGAGACCAGCTTCTTGTTCTTCAGCGACTCCGGGACGTCGCCCTTGACGATCCGCTGGGCGAGCCCCTCGACGACGGCCGTCTTGCCGACGCCGGGCTCGCCGATGAGGACGGGGTTGTTCTTGGTGCGGCGGGACAGGACCTGCACGACCCGCCGGATCTCCTGGTCGCGGCCGATGACCGGGTCCAGCTTGCCCTCGCGGGCCGCGGCGGTGAAGTCCGTGCCGAACTTCTCCAGTGCCTTGTACTGACCTTCCGGGTCGGGTGTGGTCACCCGGCGCCCTCCCCTGCTCGTCTCGAACGCGGCGAGCAGCTTCTTCGCGCTCGCGCCCTCCTGGTCGAGCACCTCCTTGGCCCGGGCGCCCTCGGCGGCGATCCCGATCAGCAGGTGCTCCGTGGACAGGAACTCGTCGCCGAGCTCCTTGGCCCGCCGGCTCGCGTCCGCGATCACGGCGAGCAGCGCGCGGTCCGGCTCCGGGCGGGCCACGGTCGAGCCGGTCACCCGCGGCAGCGCGGCGAGCAGCTTCTCCGTGCCCTGCCGGACGGCTGCCTGGTCGGCGTCGACCGCGGCGAGCAGGTCCGTGATGTTCTCGTTGTCCTGACCCTCCAGGAGCGCGATCAGGAGGTGCGCGGGGGTCAGGTCGGGGTGGCCGTCGGCCACCGCCCTGCTGGTCGCCGCGTTGATCGCGTCCCGGCTCCTGTTGGTCAGCTCGGCATCCATCCGCGTACTCCTCCTCGCTCCCGAGTTCGGTCGGTGTCGTGTGCGGGCCGTGGCAGGCCCGTCGTCCTGACAGGGTCAACCTGTACAAAGTTGAGTCTATTCCACTCAAGGGTGTGCCCGCCTCCCCCGCAGGAGCTAATTTCCGGGGATGACCTCATCGAAAACGCCGAAGACGTCCGACCCCGCCTTCTGGCGGGAGCGGCACCTGTGCACCGTCACCACGATCCGCCCGAACGGCCGACCGCACGTCGTGCCGGTGGGGGTGACGTACGACCCGGCCGAGGGCGTCGCCCGGATCATCACGAGCGGGACGACCCGGAAGGTCGCCAACATCCGCGCGGCGGGGCCGGCGGGCGCGCCGGTCGCGGTCTGCCAGGTCGACCGGGCGCGCTGGGCGACGCTCGAAGGGGTGGCGACGGTGAACACGGACCCGGCCGCGATCGCCGACGCGGAGCGCCGCTACGAGGAGCGGTACGGGCGGACGCCGCGGGTCAATCCCGCGCGGGTCGTCGTGGAGATCGCGGTCGACCGGGTGCTGGGCAACACCTGAGGGGGGCGCCCGGGGCCCCGCGGGGCCGTCCGGCGCGGGGTGCGGCGGTCATGACACGCCGCAACCCCGGGGCGGCCGCCCGTCCGGTGGGGGATGTCGGACGGACGGCGCCCTCGGGGGGCGCACAGCGTCGCCGTCGTGTTCAGGTCACGACGAAGGCGCTGTGAGGGGGGTGCCTGCGCGATCGGCTGAGACGGGGGGAATCGCGTCAGGCACTGAGGGAGGCGGCAGTGGGGGATGCCGCCGGATCGGCCAGGAGATGGTCGCTCAGGTCGAGGTTGACGAAGATCATCCCGTACCGGATCACGCAGCGCACGGCCTGGGGGGTGCCGTGCGGCTTGCGGATCGTCCGGTACGCCCGGATGTCGTCGTCCTCCTCCCGGACGACCAGGACCTCCTGTCCGACGAGGGTGACGCGCAGCGAGTCCCCGGGGTGGGGGATCGCGGTCGTCAGGTCGATGGGATGCCAGCCGTGCCGGTGGGCGACCTCCATCTCCCGCCGAACCCTTCTGTCATCAGGCAAGTTCGTCATTGCTCCACGTCCCGTGAGGGCCTAGTCCCAGGTAGGCTCGAGTTGAGCGGCCGACGCCGTCCCCCAATGGGGTCCGAGCGTCACGGCCGCACCAGTACGAGCGCTGTCCCAAGTCGGCTCCAGGGCCAGGAAACCCCCGAATGCCGCAGCCGAAAGAGCTACAGCGCACAGTGCGCGAACCGCCTTGGTCATCACGTTCTCCCACCCTCCTGTCGGGCAATGTTCCCCGCTGGCAAAACGATGACCGAAGCTGCAGACTTGCACCAGCGGCACGAGGCACCATGTTCCTGCTGCTTCTAGAGCATGAGGGGGGACAAAACCGGGGCTATGCAGGACATAAACGGTCACTCGCACCCGGTCGGTGAGTTGTGCGACGAGGGCAAGCAGCTCTATGCCACGGCACTCCGCGCAGGGAAGATACCGCGTTCGGACCTCACCGACGCACCCTGCCTCATCCAACTCGCCCTGCTGTACCCAGACTCCATTGATCCGGACTGGTTCCGCCCGGTTCCCGCCTCGGCGGCCCTCAGCCAGCTCCTGCGCCCGATCGAACGGGAGATACAGGAGCGTCGGCGGCTCACCGTTGCCCTGGCTGACGCGTTCCAGCCGTTCATGACGATCGGAACGCCTGCCCCCTCCGCTACCGGGGCGGTGATGATCCTCGAAGGCCTGCCGGTGATCAATGCCGCGCTCGACCGCGCCATCGCCGAGTGCTCCGTCGAACTCCTCACTCTGCAGCCCGGCAGCGGGCGGGTTCCAGAGGTCATCAAGGAAGGCATGCGTCGAGTGCAGCCGCTCCTGGACAAGGGGGTGCACATGCGGACCTTGTACCAGCACACGGCACGGCATCACTCAGCGACGCTGGGATACGTGAAACATGTCGCACCGTTCGGCGTTGAGGTGCGCACGCTGGAGGAGATAATCGATCGGCTGATCATCGTCGATCGGAAAATCGCCTTCGTTCCTGCACAGGCGGATCGCCAGGTGGCCCTTGAGCTACGGCACCCCGGGCTGGTGGCCTACCTCCGCGGCGTCTTCGATCAGTTCTGGAACTACGCGACCCCCTGGGAGGAGCAACTCCCGCACCAGCCGCAGGTCCGGGGGCTCACAGCTGTCCAGCGCTCGATCGCCAAACTCCTCGTCGAGGGGCTTGTGGACGAGGCTATTGCGCGCCGGCTCGGCATGAACGTCCGTACGTGCCGAGGCCACATCGCCAAGTTGTCCGCCACCCTCGGCAGCGGCAGCCGTACCCAACTTGGTTACCTGATCGCCCGTTCCGGCATCCTCGACAAGCCCGACGGTACGACGGACGTGACGGGGAAGGGCTGAACGGCCCCTCGTCATGCCGCGGCGACCCTCGCGGCCGCATCGGGTATGCGAACCGGTTCGCATACCCGAGTGATACCCCGCACCTGAAAACGCCTGACCATACCGCCCGCGCGCGGGCCGACCAGCCCTGCGCACCGGCGCCTCGGGCAGCGCTCCGCCCCTCCGTGGCACGCGGCACTCGCACGCGGGACCGACAGCATCGCGCGCTGCGTCACGACCGCACCATCCGGACCGCGCAGCGGCGGAACAGCCCGAGCGCCCTCCCCGCACGAGGGTCCCGCCAGTCCGGCGGAGCGCCCGTGCGGCACATGCAGTTCCTTACCTGCGCGACGCCTTCATGGAGCCCCCGCGTGTTCCGCCGCCGCACGACGACCCACCCCGCCGGCAAGGGGACCGCCGGGGGCGCACGAGCGCCCCCGTGCGGCACACCCTGCGCAGACCGCCGTCGCCGCTGCGCCCCACCCCCCCGTCCCGCGAACGGCGTCCGTCGCCGCGCCCCCCTCCCCCCGCGCTGCTAATTTGCGTGGTATGCCCCAATTCATCCGTAACGCCACGTCAGGCGGCTGACCGCCGTGGGGATCATCAAGGACCACCCGGAACTCGCGGTGTTCCTGTGCCTCGCCCTCGGCTACCTGGTCGGGAAGATCAGGGTCGGCCCGATCACCCTGGGCGGGATCTGCGGCACGCTGATCGTCGCCCTCCTGCTCGGCACGCAGAAGATCAGCGTCGACGAGGACGTCAAGACGATCTTCTTCGCGCTGTTCATCTTCGCGCTGGGCTACATGGCCGGCCCGCAGTTCTTCGCCCATCTCAACCGCAAGGGCCTGCGCTTCGGCGTCCTCAGCCTGATCGAGATGGTCACCGTCCTGGTGATCGCCTACGCCCTGGCGAAGGCGTTCGACCTGGACGTCGGCACGGCGTCCGGCATCCTCGCCGGCGCGGCGACGGAGTCCGCGGTCGTCGGCACGGCGACGGAGTCGATCGGCAAGCTGACCGGCCTGACCGCCGACCAGATCACCGAGTACCAGAGCCACGTGGCCACCGCGTACACGGTCTGCTACCTGTTCGGCCTGGTCACCATCGTCATCCTGACCAGCCAGATCATGCCGATGATGATGCGGATCAACCTCCGCGAGGCCTCCCGCGACCTGTGGGACAAGATGCGCGGCGAGAGCGCCGCACTGGAGGCCGACGAGCAGGAGGCGCTGCCCGCGCTGGTCGGCCGCACCTACCTCGTCACCCACGCGGACGGCCGGACCGTGCGGGACGTGGAGTCGTCGCTCGGCGCGCAGGTCACCATCGAGGGCGTCAAGCGCGGCAGCAAGCTGCTGACGCCGACACCCGACCTGGAGCTGACGCTGAGCGACCTGGTCCAGGTCGTCGGCCGCCGCGAGGGCGCGATCGCCGCCGGGCGGCAGATCGGACCCGAGACGCCGTCGATCCCCGGCCTCGACACCCCCCTGGTGGTCCGCCAGGTGGTCCTCACGGACAAGGCCATGGACCGCAAGTCCATCGCCGCGCTCCAGAAGGCCAACCCCGAGTTCATCAAGTCCGGGGTGTACGTCACCGACGTGATGCGCGCCGAGCAGAAGCTGCCCGCCGCGCCCGAGACCTCGCTGCACCGCGGTGACGTCCTCACCCTCGTCGGCGCGCGCGCCGGGCTCGACAAGGTGGTCGGCAAGATCGGCGCGCTCGTGCGCAACGAGTCGACCGACTTCGTCTACATGGGCCTCGGCCTGGTCGTCGGCTCGCTGATCGGCCAGATCGTGGTCCGGGCCGGCGACGTCCCGCTGTCGCTCGGCACCGGCGGCGGCTGCCTGGTCTCCGGCCTGCTCTTCGGCTGGCTGCGCTCCCGGCGACCCACCTTCGGCGCGTTCCCGCCCCAGGCGGCGAGCACCATCAAGGACCTCGGCCTGTCGGTGTTCATCGCCGTCACCGGTCTCGCCTCCGGTGCGACGGCCGGCCCGCTGCTCAAGCAGTACGGCGCGCTGCTGCCGCTCGCCGGCATCGGCATGGTGCTGGTCCCGGCGATGATCTCGCTCTTCGTCGGGCTCAAGCTGCTCAAGATCGAGAAGCCGCTGCTCGTCGGCGCCATCGCGGGACAGCAGTGCTCGACGCCGGCGATCACCGCGATCACCCAGGTGGCGCAGAGCTCGGTGCCGCTGCTCGGCTACACGATCACCTACACCCTGTCCAACTTCCTGCTACCGCTGACCGGGCCCATCCTGGTCGGCGTCCTGGGGGCCTGACGTGATCGACTTCCTGGTGCGGGACATCTTCAAGCCGCATCCCGAACTGCTCGTCTTCCTCGTCGTCGCGCTCGGGTTCCTGGCGGGGAAGATCCACTACAAGACGATCGCGCTCGGCGCGGTCACCGGCTGCCTCGTGGTCGGCCTGATCGCCGGCGCCCAGCTGAAGGTGCCGATCGACGGCACGGTGAAGGACCTGTTCTTCATCATGTTCCTGTTCGCCCTCGGCTACAAGGTCGGCCCCCAGTTCTTCGGGGGCCTGAAGAGCACCGGCCTCCCGCAGGTCCTCAACGCGGTCGTCGTATGCGTCACCGGCCTGCTCACCGCCTGGCTCTTCGCCGTCCTCCTCGGCTACGGCCCCGGCCTCACCGCCGGGCTCATGAGCGGCTCGCTCACCCAGTCCGCCGCGATCGGTGTGGCCCAGGACGCCATCGGCACCCTGCCGGGCCTCAGCAGCGGGGACGCCAAGAGCGAGGAGAACCTCGTCGCCGTCGGCTACGCGGTCACCTACCCGCTCGGCACCATCCTCTGCGCGATGCTGCTGGCCAACGTGCTGCCGCGGATCTACCGGCGGGACCTGGCCGCCGAAAGCGCCCAGCTCGCCAAGGAGATGGACGCTCCCGACGTCAACCCCGACCTCGGCGAGGGCTACTACGAAGTGGTGCTGCGCGCGTACACCGTGCAGCGCCCGGACGTCGTCGGCCGCTCGATCCAGGACTTCGAGGACCAGCAGAAGGCGCTCGGCCGCCGGATCTACCTCACCGAGGTCAGACGCGACGGGACGATCCTGGAGCACTCGCAGGCCACCGCCCTCGCCGCCGGCGACGTCGTCGCCGTCAGCGCGCTCCGCGGCGACCTCGTCGGCTACGAGCCGCTCACCCACCTGGGCCCGGAGGCCGACGACGTCGAACTCCTCGGCTACCGGACGGAGAGTCTGCACGTCGTCGCCTCGGACAAGGCCCAGCTCGGGAAGACGATCGCCGAGCTGCGCCGGGAGCCGTTCATGGTCGGCGTCTACGTCGACAAGCTGTACCGGGCGGGCTCGGAGTTCCCCTACCGGCTCTCGACGCAGCTGGAGCGCGGCGACACGCTGATCCTGTCCGGGCCGAAGCGGCTGGTCGACCCGGCCGGCCACGCGATCGGCAAGCCGGTGCCGACCAGCTTCGCCACCGACATGATCTGGGTCGGCCTCGGCATCTTCCTCGGCGGCTGCATCGGCATCCCGGCGCTGACCGTCAGCGGCGTCCCGATCTCGCTGTCCACCTCGGGCGGCGGACTGATCATGGGCCTGGTCTTCGGCTACCTCCGCGGCAAGTACCCCACGTTCGGCAACGTGCCCCCGGGCGCGCAGTGGCTCATGGACACCCTGGGCCTGTGCATCTTCGTCGCCATCGTCGGCATCAACGCGGGCCCGAGCTTCACCAGCGGGCTCTCCACGGCCGGCTGGGGGCTGCTGTTCTTCGGCGCGATCCTGACCGTGATCCCGCTGCTCGTCGGCTTCCTGTTCGGCCACTACGTGCAGAAGATCCGCTTCCCGATCCTGATGGGCGTCCTCGCCGGCGGCCAGACCACCACCGCGGCGATCGGGGCGCTCAACGAGAACTCCCGCTCGCAGATCCCCACCCTCGGCTACACGATCCCGTACGCCGTCGGCAACGTGCTGCTGACCATCTGGGGCGCCGTGATCGTGCTCCTCAACCACTGAACACCGCCCCCACGACCAGGAGAAGCGCATGACGAAGGCCACGTACAGCCGCGAGAAGATGCGGGAGCTCTCCGCCCTGAGCCCGTTCGAGCTGAAGGCGGAGTTCATCAGGCTCGCCGAGGCCAAGCAGGCGGACAAGCCCGGCCAGAAGGGCACCGCGAACGCGATGATGCTCAACGCGGGCCGCGGCAACCCGAACTGGGTGGCGACCGGTCCCCGCGAGGCGTTCTACGCGCTCGGCTACTTCGCGCTCGAGGAGTCCCGCCGGGTGTGGACCGCGGACAACCTCGGCGGCATGCCCGAACCGCACGACTCGGCCCTGCGCTTCGAGCGGTTCGTGCGCACCCACCCCGACCTGCCGGGCATCGAGATGCTCAAGGCGAGCGTCGACCACGCCGTCGAGCGGTTCGGTTTCGACGCCGACGCGTTCGTGCACGAGCTGACGGACTCGATGATCGGGGACAACTACCCCGTCCCCGACCGGATGCTGACGCACTGCGAGAAGATCGTCCGCGGGTACATCCAGGACGAGATGTTCGACAGGAACCCGCCCGCCGACAACCTGAGCGTCTTCGCGACCGAGGGCGGCACCGCGGCGATGTGCTACATCTTCGACTCGCTGATGAAGAACGGGGTGCTCGCCAAGGGCGACCGGATCGCCCTGATGGTCCCGGAGTTCACCCCGTACCTGGAGATCCCCGAGCTCGACACGTACGCGTTCGACGTGGTCACCGTCCAGGCCAGCATGTTCGCGGAGAACGGGGTCCGCGAGTGGCGCTACCCGACGGAGGAGGTGGCGAAGCTCGAGGACCCGTCGATCAAGATGGTCTGCCTGGTCAACCCCAGCAACCCGCCGTCCCTCGCGCTCTCGCAGCGGGTCACCGACCAGATCAAGGACATCGTCGCCGGTCCCAACCCGAACCTGATCATCGTCACGGACGACGTGTACGGCACCTTCGTCGAGGGCTTCCGCTCGATCGCCGCGGACCTGCCGCGCAACACGCTGCTCGTGTACTCCTACTCCAAGCACTACGGGGCCACCGGCTGGCGGCTGGGCATCATCGGCCTGCACGACGACAACGTGATCGACGAGCTGCTCGCCGCGCAGCCGCAGGAGCAGAAGGACCGGCTGAACAAGCGGTACGGGACGCTGACCCTGGAGCCGGAGAAGATCAGGTTCATCGACCGGCTGGTCGCCGACTCCCGGCAGGTCGCCCTCAACCACACCGCCGGGCTCTCGCTCCCGCAGCAGGTGATGATGGCGCTGTTCTCCCTCTTCGACATGCTGGAGGAGGGCCAGGAGTACAAGCGGCGCATCCGCGGAATCGTCCAGAAGCGGCTGGAACTCCTCCTGGAGGGGGCCCAGATGAAGATCGCCGACGACCCCAAGCGGGCCGCGTACTACATCGAGCTCGACCTGATCGCCGAGGCCGAGCGCGTCCACGGCCGCGCGTTCGCCGACTTCCTGAAGGCCAACTACGAGCCCGTCGACCCGCTCTTCCGCCTCGCCGAGCAGACCTCCGTCGTCCTCCTCAACGGCGGCGGCTTCGACGGCCCCGAGTGGTCCGTCCGCGCCTCCCTCGCCAACCTCGACGATCTCGACTACCTCAAGATCGGCCACCACCTCCGCTCGATCTTCGACGACTACGTCGCCGAGTGGAAGGCCTCCCAGCAGTCCTGACGCCCTCCTGCGACGGCCGTCGGAACGCGCCTGCCCGGTGCGGTTCCGGCGGCCGTCGCCGCGTGATGTTTCACGTGAAACCACGCATCCCGCACGGCCGTTGTACCGCTCGCGCCGATCACTCCCGTAAGGTCACCGTCACACGGACCTCCGCAGCCCCACCTGCCTCCGTGTCCTCCCGGCGTGCTCACGCCCTCCCCCCATGCACCGATCCGGACCCATGGGCCGAAAGGGCTGAACCTTCTCGTGACCGAGACATCCCCCCGGCGTCACCGCCGTTCCCGCCGGGGCACACGGCTGGGGCTCGCCGCCGGTGCGACGGCGCTCGCGACGACCGGCGGGCTGGCGTACGCATTGAGCGCGTCCGCCGGCGTGACGTGCACCTCTCCCACCTTCAAGCGCGAACTCTTCGCCAACACCTCGTTCAAGGGCACCCCGAAGAAGACCGACTGCGACAGCGCGATCAAGCAGGACTGGGGCACCGGAGCCCCGGCGTCCGGTCTGCCGACGAACGACTTCGGCGTGCGCTGGACGGTCACCCGCGACTTCGGCTCCGGCGGCCCGTTCACCCTGAAGGCCTCGGGACTGGACGGCGTCCGCGTCTACGTCGACGGCGAGCTGACCATCGACCGCTGGAAGAACACCTCGACCACGCACACGAAGTCCGTCGACCTGTCGCTCTCCCAGGGCAGGCACACCCTGCGGGTCGACTACGTCAACTGGACCGGCTCCGCGGCGGTCACCTTCGCGTACACCCCGCGCACGTCCGCGGGCGTCGACAAGGTGAAGCCGCTGGTGCCGGGTTCGCCGGCGCTCGCCTTCGACAAGGCGAAGCACACGGCGAAGCTGAGCTGGTCGCGGAACAAGGAGATGGACCTGGCGGGGTACGACGTGTACCGCAAGGTCGCGGGCGGCTCCTACGCGACCGAGCCGACCGCGGCCGTGACCGCCGGCGCCACCTCGTGGACGGACACCGCCGTGCCGCGGACCGGTGAGGTCTACTCCTACGAGGTCCGGGCGCGCGACAAGGCCGGCAACCGGTCCGCCGGCACCGCCGACAAGTCCGTGACCACGGTGCGCGCCGCGACCCTCGCCACGCCGACGGGCGTGACCGCGAAGAACCTCCCCGAGGGCATCGCGGTGAGCTGGAAGCCGGCCACCGGCGCGGCGTCGTACCGCGTGTACCGGGCCGAGCAGCTCAAGGACGACGACACGCCCCTGGTCCACCAGCTCGCCGCCTCCCCTGCGGGGACGGCCTGGACCGACACGGCCGCGCGCGACAACCTGGACTACCACTACCGCGTCACGGCCGTCGACGCGGCGGGCAAGGAGTCCGCGCGCTCGGCGGAGGCGTTCGTGGACCGCGGGGACCAGCCCCCGCCGCCCCCGACCGACGTCAAGGCGACCGCGGTCCCCGGCGAGGGCATCCGGCTGACCTGGTCGAGCCTGCCGAAGGCCGACATCGACCGGTACTACGTCCTGCGTTCGCGCACCCTGGAGGGTGCGAGCCAGGGGAAGCAGGTCGGCGAGGTCCGCAGGACCGCCGGCGCGACGGCGTTCTCCTTCACCGACGGCGACGTGCTCAGCGGCGAGTCCCTGCACTACGTCGTCGTGCCCCACGATGCCGGCGTCTCGGGCGCACCGAGTCGAACGGTCTCCGCCGTCGCACCGGCCAGGTTGTCACCCGCGGCGGTCTCCGGGCTGACCACCACCGTGAACGACGACAACGTCCAGCTGGCCTGGCAGCTCAATCCCGCAGCCGACCACGTCGACAGCTATGTGATCTACATCGGTTACCAGAAGGACGGCGACTGGGCCTGGGACGAGATCGACCGGCTCCCGGCGTACGAGACCCGCTACACCCACTGGGTCAGCTCCACGGAGGGCGAGACGGTCCGCTACGCGGTCGTGGCCGCCGACCGGGCGGGCAACTCGCTGTTCACGGACGGCGCCGACTTCCCCTACGTCACCACGACGCTCCCCGGCACACCGCCGGTGGAGTAGCGCACACGCGAAGGGGCGGGCCCCGCGGATCTCTCCGCGGG
>NZ_JBHWZH010000152.1:0-13294 GCF_042728285.1 Streptomyces sp. NPDC060194
GTCCGGGCCAGCCGTCGCACGGCGGGCCCGGAGGTGACATCTCGTCAGTTGTCGGTCCGAGGGGTGACGGTGGCGGTCAGCCGCCCAGTGCGCCCCCGGCACCGCTCGCGTCGGAGCCGGCGAGCGGGTCGGTCGTCAGGTGGATGACGCCGTAGTCGTAGGCGTGCCGCCGGTAGACGACACTCGGCTCCTTGGTGTCGGAGTCGACGAAGAGGTAGAAGTCGTGTCCGACCAGCTCCATCTCGTAGAGCGCCTGGTCCAGGGTCATGGGGGCCGCCACGTGCGTCTTCTCGCGCACGATCAGCGGGCCCTCGCCCTGCACGTCCAGCGGCCCGGCCTTGCTCGTGGGGACGGCCCGGTCGGCCACGAACTGACCGTCCTCGTCGACCTCGGCGGCGTTCGGGACCGCGTCGACGACCTCGGCGGCCGAGAGCCGCCCGTTGCCCCGGCGCGAGTTGCGCTTGTCGTGCTGCTTGCGGAGCCGCGCCTCGAGCTTCGCGTGCGCGAGGTCGAGCGCGGCGTACGGGTCGGCGGCCGCGGCCTCGGCGCGGATCACCGGTCCGCGGGAGTGGAGGGTGATCTCCACCCGGTCAGAACGGTCCGCCAACCGCGGGTTTTGCTCCTTGGACACCTCGACGTCGAGGCTGATCACCTTGGCATCGAGCTTCTGGATCTTGTCCAGCTTCAGCTTGTCGGCCACGTGCTTGCGGAACCGCTCGGGCACCTCGGTCTTGCGGCCCTTGACGACGATGTCCACGCAGAACTCCGTTCCCGGAATCGCTCCGCACTGCCGGCGGAGTATCTCCTCTTGCACCAGACTCCGGCAGTCGCCGGAATCCCGGACTTGGCGGCTTTCACCTCCTCCTCCCCGGACGGCAAGACCTGCATCCCACCGACTCGGGAACGGTGGCCGTCATTCCTCACAAACGAACATATCTCGCTCGGAGGGATGCCGACACCCGCTGCCGCCGCATACCTCCATTCGAGTGAGTCATGACGGTCACTACCTGCAACGACGCAATTTCCCGGTCAGTTCCATTTCATTCCGGACGCCGTGGGAGACGTCTGCGGAGGCGCGGCGACCACCGCCGCGCACACGCTGTGGTCCGAGCATCTCCCGAACGGCTCCGCCCGGCCCGCCGGGAGCGCGGCCCGGACGGCTCGCGCACTCTCCACGAGCGAGGCTCCCGTCGTCATCACGTCGTCCACGAGCACCACCGGTCCCTGTGCCAACACTCCTCCCCCTCCGGGCGGCACCTCAAGCGCGCCGCGCAGATTCGCCAGCCTGGCCCGGGCGTCGAGCCCCACCTGGTCGGCCACCGCCCGCCGCTGCCGCAGCACGGCCGCCACCCGCGCCGCGGTCCCGGTGCGCCGCAGCTCCGCGGCGGCGGCGAGGGCGATGCGGCGGGCCGGATCGTGCCCCCGGGCGCGCACCGCGGACCGCGCGGAGGGCACCGGGACCAGCAGCAGGGGCGCCCCGACCGGTGACGCCGGGCCCGGGTGGTGCCGCTCGCGGCGGGCGGCCGTCACCGCTCCCGCGAGCGCCCGCCCCAGCGCACCCGCGAGCCCGAGCGCGCCCCGCTCCTTGTGGGCCAGGAGCAGCGCCCGCACCGCGTCCTCGTACGCGGCGGCCGCGTGCACGACGGGCAGCCCGTCCGGCTCCGGGTCGGGACGGACCCGCAGCCCGCCGGACGAGCAGAGGGCCGCCAGACACTCCTGGCACACCGGGGTCCGTGCGCTGCCGCACCCGGCGCAGTCGACCGGCAGCACCAGGTCGGTGAGATCCCGCAACCACCCCCGCATGGCACCCACTGTGCCCGCCCGGGTCGCACCCGACCACCCCCTGTGGACGACACGGCGGCTGTGGACAACTCCGCCCCGCCGACGCGCCGTCCGCCGTCACCTCACCCGGGGTAGACCGGACCCGAGCCCTTCTCCACGACCGTCTTCCACCGGCTCCCCGACGGCAGCTGCACGATCCCGTCGTTCGAGGAGGCCATCAGGGGCCGCGCCGGGTCCTCGGAGGCCGCGATGTCCTTGACCCCCGTGATGCCCGGCAGCGCCGCGCCGATGTCCGGCGCCGACCCGTCGCTGAGCACGTACCGCAGCTGCTGCACCTCACCGGACTCCCGGCCCGCCACGACGAGCCGGCTGCCGCCCGCCCAGGACACGGCCGTGACCTCCGACATCCCCGGCGCGGCCGGCCGCAGCTCGACCACCGCGACCTGCTCCCCCGCCCCGACGTCCCGCCGCTCGATCCGGCCGACCTGGAGGGTGCTGCTGTCGTCGTCGCCCCGCACGATCAGCGCGACGCGCACCCCGTCCGCGGCGACCCGCACCGCGTCGATCCGGTCGTCGCCGAGGCCGGCGACCCGGACCTCCTGGGCCTCCTGGTCGTCCGTCCCGCCGCCCGGCAGCCGCAGCAGCCGGGGCGCGCCCGGATCGCGGTCCGCCACCCACAGGTCGCCCCGGCCGTCCCAGCTCGGCGCGGTCAGGCGGTCGCCCTCCTTCTTCGCGCGGCTGGTCACCGAGGTCGTCCGCAGCTCCCCGTCGGTGGTGAGCGGCGCGACGACCAGCCGCCCGCCGTCGCCCGAGACCCCGGCGGCGAACCGCTCGTCCCGTGACACGGCCGCCGACCTGAGCGTCTGCTCACCGGTGCCGAGCGGACCGGGCACCGGCGCCGTACCGGCCTCGTCGTCGCCCTCGCCGCCCGGCCCGCCGCGGCCGCCGCGGTTCCGCGCGGTCAAGGAGAGCTCCACCAGCCGCCGCTTGGGGTCGATGAAGTACTGGGCCTGCCCGGCCTCGTCGCTGCCGGGCAGCAGCCCGGCCTCCTGGGCGTCACCCTCGTCCAGCGCGCACAGGAGGTTGCCGCCCGTGCCGGTCAGCTGCACCTCCTGGAGCGTGTTCGCGGTCTGCGGGCGCAGGGTGTAGAAGAGCTGTCCGGCCATCTCCTGGCAGCGCTTGCGGCTCATCGCGGGGGTGTCGCCCGCGAGTGGCACCCGCAGCACGTTGCTCTCGTCGAGAGCCAGCTCTGCCGTGCCGCGCCTGAGCGTCGTCCGCGACGGGAACCGCGAGTCGGCCACCGGGTCGAGCCAGGTGGTGGGCCCGGCGAGCAGCTCGCGGACGGTCCGGGTCAGCAGGTCGTCCTGGGCGCGCAGGTAGACGGGGTCGGCGACCAGCCGGTCCTGCCCGCCGGCCTGCCGCGCCGAACCCGGCGCGAAGTAGTACTTGTCCACGGCGAGGTACGTGCGGTGGAAGTCGGACTCGCCGATCACGACGCCGCGCGGCGGCACGTCGATGCGCCACTGTTTGCCGTCCGCCGTCTCCACCTGCGTCAGGTGGATCCGCGCGTCGTACGCGCCCCCCGCCGCCCGGTAGGCGTGGCGGTCGTCGAGCTGCCCGATCCGGTCGCCGGTCAGGTTGTACGTGACGCCCAGGCCCTTCTGCCGGTCGGTCGTCCGGCCGGCGACGGGAGCGGGGCGGGAGGTGAGGATCGTGGCGGACTCCTCGGGCCGCCAGTCCTCGGCGGCCTCCTTCGTCAGGTACTTGCGCGCTATCGAGAACCGCGGGTCCTCACTGGTGAGCACGTCCAGGAAGCCCTGCACGATCTCCTCCGGCGGCGCCCCCTCGCCCGGCGGCACCGCGGACACCCGCACCCGCGAGTCACGGTCGCCGGTCTCCTTGACCTGCTCCACCTCGCCCCGGTCGGGCATCGAGGCGCACCCCGCGAGCAGCAGCCCGCTGCACGCGAGCACCACGGCGACCGCCCGCCGCCGCTCCGCGCGGGCGGCGCTCCGCACCGCCGCGGCCCGTTCAGTGGTCCCCACGGCGTTCCCCCTCGTCGTCGTGGCGGGCCGCCGCGCCCGGGCCGGGGCGGGCGACCACCCGCGCGCCGCTGCCCGGGAACGCCGCCGGATCCGCCCGGACCGCCGCCGACCGAGGCCCCGGAAGCAGCGGCCGCACCGGCTCCTCCCCCCGCGGCAGTGCGGCGGCGGCCAGCGCACGCTCCGCCTGGCCGCGGGAGTCCTCCGGCTCCAGGGGTATCGGCGATCCGCGCAGCGGCTCGTCCGCGGTCCGCGGCAGCGTCAGCCGGAACTGCGAGCCGCCGCCGGGCTCGCCCCAGGCCTGCAGCCACCCGCCGTGCAGCCGGGCGTCCTCCAGGGCGATCGACAGGCCGAGGCCGGTGCCGCCGGTGGTCCGCGCGCGCGCCGGATCGGCCCGCCAGAAACGGCTGAAGACCCGCGTGGCCTCCCCCGGCTTCAGCCCGACCCCGTAGTCCCGTACGGCGACGGCGACGGCGCCGCCCGCGGCTCCCAGCCGCACGACGACGTCCCGGCCCTCGCCGTGCTCCACCGCGTTGACGACCAGGTTGCGCAGCACCCGCTCGACCCGCCGGGCGTCCGCCTCCGCGATGACCGGCTGCTCGGCGCCGCGCACGACGATCCGCGTGCCCTTGCGCTCGGCCAGCGGCTCGGCGCCGCCCACCACCCGCCGCACGACCTCGCGCAGGTCTATCGGCTCCGCCTCCAGGGCGGCCGCTCCCGCGTCGAAGCGGCTGATCTCCAGCAGGTCGGCGAGCAGCGACTCGAACCGGTCGAGCTGGTCGGCGAGGAGCTCGGCCGACCGCGCGGTGACCGGGTCGAAGTCCGCGCGGCTCTCGTAGATCATGTCCGCGGCCATCCGGACCGTCGTGAGCGGGGTGCGCAGCTCGTGGCTGACGTCCGAGACGAAGCGGCGCTGCATCCGCGACAGGTCCTCCAGCTGCTGGATCTTCAGCTGCAGGTTCTGCGCCATCTTGTTGAAGGCCTCCCCCAGGCGCGCGATGTCGTCCTCGCCTGTGACCTTCATCCGCTCCTGGAGCCGCCCCGCCGACAGCCGCTCGGCGATCCCGGCGGCCATCCGCACCGGGGTGACGACCTGGCGCACGACCAGCCAGGCGATCGCGCCGAGCAGCACCACCACGAACACGCCGGCCGTCGCGAGCGTGGTCTTGACCAGGGCGAGGGACTCCTCCTCCTGGGTCAGCGGGAACAGGTAGTACAGCTGGTAGCGGTCGCCCTTGACGTCGTCCAACTCGGTCCCGATGACGAATCCCGGCTCGGGCGGCCGCTCACCGCTGGAGTAGATGATCCGCGTGTAGGCCTTGTAGGTGCCGTCGTCGTCCGCGACCGCGGCGCGCAGCTCGGCGGGCACGCTCTTGGCCGCCTCCACGCCGCCGGACACCCGAGGCATCCGCGTCCCGCTCAGGGCGACCACGTTGTAAGCGCCCCGGCCGCCGCTGGAGAGCTCCTCGGCGAGCTTGGTGAGCCACTCGGAGGTGTCCCGCTCCTCCACCTGGCCGTCCGGGGACGCACTGTCCGCGGCGGCGTCCCTGGCCCGCTGCTCGGCCGCCGCGAACCCGCCCTGGGCCTGGCTCTGCGCGGCCTTCTCCTTCGCGTCGAGCAGCCCGTTGCGCACCTGCCCGATGACGACGAACCCGAGCAGCAGCACCACACCCAGGGACATCAGCAGGGTGGTGACGACCACCTTCAGCTGGATGTTGCGCCGCCACAGCCGCAGGGCGGGCAGCAGCGGGCGGCGCACCCACCGGGTGAACAGGCGCAACAGGGGTCCGCCCGCGGCGCCGTCCTGGAGGGGCAGCCCGCCCTGGAGCAGCCGGCCGAGGCGGGATATCCTCCCCGCCCCGGCGGTGTGGAGCCGGGGCACGTCAGCCCGGTCCGGCCTTGTAGCCGACGCCGCGGACCGTCACGACGATCTCCGGACGCTCCGGGTCCTTCTCGACCTTCGACCGCAGCCGCTGGACGTGCACGTTGACCAGGCGGGTGTCTGCGGCGTGCCGGTAGCCCCAGACCTGCTCCAGGAGCACCTCCCGGGTGAACACCTGCCACGGCTTGCGGGCGAGCGCCACGAGCAGGTCGAACTCCAGCGGGGTGAGCGCGATGGACTGCCCCTCGCGCTTGACCGAGTGCCCGGCGACGTCGATGACGAGGTCGCCGATGGTGAGCTGCTCCGGCGTCGGGTCCTCCGACCTGCGCAGCCGGGCCCTGATCCGGGCGACGAGCTCCTTCGGCTTGAACGGCTTGATGATGTAGTCGTCGGCGCCGGACTCCAGGCCGACCACCACGTCCACGGTGTCGCTCTTGGCCGTCAGCATGACGATCGGCACGCCGGACTCGGCCCTGATGAGCCGGCACACCTCGATGCCGTCCCGACCGGGCAGCATCAGGTCGAGCAGCACCAGGTCGGGCTTGGCCTCGCGGAACGCGGCCAGCGCCCGGTCGCCGTCGGCCACGAACGACGGCTCGAAACCTTCATTGCGCAACACGATGCCGAGCATCTCGGCCAGTGCGGTGTCGTCATCGACGACAAGGACGCGTCCCTTCATTCCCTCATCATCCCATTACCCCATCGATACCTGGCGTGAGCTGGAGCACAGCTCCGCGAGACCGGCCGCGGTGACCGGCGAGACGGCGCCCGCCTCGGTGACGATCGCGGTCACCAACTCCGGCGGGGTCACGTCAAATGCCGGGTTGTACGCCTGAGTTCCCCATGGCGCGATCGCGACCCCGCCCCCGGGCTCCCCCGGGGCCCCCGCCGCCCGTGGCGCGGTGACCTCCGTCACCTCGCTCCCGGGTCGGTGCTCGACCTCGATCGCCGCGCCGTCCGGGGTCTCCAGGTCCACCGTCGACAGCGGCGCCACCACGACGAACGGCACGTGGTGGTACCGGGCCAGCACGGCCAGCGGGTACGTGCCCACCTTGTTCGCCACCGAGCCGTCGGCGGCGATCCGGTCGGCGCCCACCAGAACGGCGTCGACCTCACCGGCCGCGAACAGCGAACCCGCGGCGCTGTCCGTCAGCAGGGTGTACGCCATGCCGGCCCGGGCCGCCTCGAAGGCGGTGAGCCGTGCGCCCTGCATCAGCGGCCGCGTCTCGTCGACCCACAGCCGCCGCAGCCGCCCGGCCCGGTGGGCCTCGAGCGCCACCGCGAAGGCCGTGCCCTCGCCGCCGGAGACCAGCGCCCCGGTGTTGCAGTGCGTGAGCACCCGGTGGTTGCCGCCCGGCAGCAGCTCGTCGAGCAGCGCCAGGCCGTGGACGGCCATCCGCCCGCTGGCCTCGGCGTCCGCGCGGTGCAGGTCCCGCGCCGCGTCGAGCGCGGCCCGCGCCGCGGCCGCACCGTCGGCGCCTTCGAGGACGGCGCTCCGGTGGGCCTCCTGCGCGAGCCGCACCCCGCGAGCCAGGTTGACCGCCGTCGGCCGCGCCCCGGCGAGGCCGTCCGCCGCCTCGGCCACCTCGTACCCGCGCGCCGCCGCGAGCGCGACGCCGTACGCCCCCGCCAGCCCGAGCAGCGGCGCCCCGCGCACGGCGAGCGTCCGTATGGCGTGGACCAGCGCCGGCGGGTCCGTGCAGACGAACTCGGCCTCCTCCGCCGGCAGCCTGCTCTGGTCGAGCAGCACGAGGACCGGGCCCTCGGGCCGATCCTCCCAGCGGATGGACGGGACGCCCGGCGGCTCCCGGCGGGACGGACGGTGCGCGCTCTGATCAGCCATCTGCTCAGTCTGCCCCGTGGGAGCAGGACAATTGAAGGTCCGGAGGGATACCGGGGACCGAGAACCCCGGGGCCGCGGACCGGACCCCCGTGGCACGATGGCTGCCAACCGACCGCCGCGGCCGCGGCCGGGCACCGAGAAGGAGCGACGATGAACGACACTCCGGGCTGGGCATCGCCCGGATCCGCCCCCTCCGACCGCACGCCCGACGACGCCTCCCGGCCGGCCGAGCCCGACGCGTCCGCCGCGCCTCAGGAGGCACCGCAGGAAGCGCCGCAGGACACGGCTGCCGGCTGGTCCAAGGAGCAGCCCCCCGCCGGACAGTGGTCCGCCCCCGGCCGGCCGGCGGACTCCTCCGGGCCGCCGCAGAACACCGGCTGGGGAGGCCAGCCTCCCTGGGGCGGCCGGCAGGGCTGGGGCGGGCCGCCCCCCGCCGCGAAGCCCGGCGTCATCCCGCTGCGCCCGCTGGGCGTCGGCGAGATCCTCGACGGCGCCGTGTCGACGCTGCGCACCCACTGGCGCACCGTGCTGGGCATCTCGCTCGCCGTCGCGGTCTTCATGCAGCTGGGGATCACCCTGATCCACGGGTTCCTCCTGGACCCGAGCGGCCTCGACGCGCTCCAGGACCCGGGGTCCGGGCAGTCGGCCGACGAGCTGCAGGCGGCGCTCAACTACTCGCTCTCCAGCAACGCCGTGACCACGGTCTTCACCCTGATCGGGACGATCCTGGCCACCGCGCTGCTCACCATGGTCACCAGCCGCGCCGTCCTGGGCCGCTCCGTCACCACCGGCGAGGCCTGGGGCGACGCCCGCCCCCAGCTGCTCCGGCTCACCGGCCTGACGCTGCTGCTGATGCTGATGGTCGCCGGGGTCATGCTGCTCGGCATGGCGCCCGGACTGGTGCTCGTGGCGATCGGCGTGGAGGTGGCCGGCCTCGCACTCCTGGTGATCGGCGCGCTGGGCGGGGTCGTGGCCGCGATCTGGCTCTACTACCGCTTCTCGCTGGCCTCCCCCGCCCTGATGCTGGAGAAGCAGACCGTCCGCAAGGCCCTCGGGCGCTCCGCGAAGCTCGTCAAGGGCACCTGGTGGCGCGTCTTCGGCATCCAGCTGCTCGCGTTCGTCATCACGTTCGTCGTCGCCGCGATCATCCTGGTCCCCGCGACGCTGCTGGCCGGCATCGCAGGCGGCTCGGGCGCCGGAAGCCTGCTGGAGGCGAGCCCGGCGGACAACAGCTGGACCTTCCTGATCATCACGGGCATCGGCTCGGTGATCAGCTCCGCGATCACCCTGCCGATCGCCGCCGGTGTCACCGTCCTGCTCTACATCGACCTCCGCATCCGCCGTGAGGCCCTCGACCTCGACCTGACCCGCGCCGCGGCCTCCCGCGCGAGCGGCGACGGCACCGCGTCCGGGCTCGGGAACTGACGGGGTGACCGCGGCGGGGGGCAGGTCCGCGCGCGTTCCGCTCCGGCTCGCCGGCGACGGGACGCCCCCGGTGACCACTCCGCGCGAGGCGGCGCGGGAGGCCGCGGAGCGCGAGCTGTCGGACCCCAGGTACCGCGAGCACGAGCCCGGACTGCTCCGGCGCGCCCTGGACGCCTTCTGGGACTGGGTGGACTCGCTGTTCAGCACGGCCGCGTCCGTCACCCCCGGCGGCGCGGTCGGGCTCCTCGTGCTGGCGGTGGTGGTGATCGCCCTCGCCGTGGCGCTCCGGCTGCGCCTGGGCTCCCCCCGCCGGGCCCCCCGCCCCGAGGCCGCACTCTTCGCCGACGGCCCCCGCAGCTCCGCGGACCACCGGTCCGCCGCCGAGCGGCACGCCGCCGCCGGCCACTGGACCGAGGCCTGCCAGGAGCGCATGCGCGCCCTCGTCCGCGCGCTCGAGGAGCGCGCCCTGCTCGACCCCCGCCCCGGCCGCACCGCCGACGAGGCCGCCACCGACGCGGGCCACGTACTCCCCGCCCACCGCACCGCCCTGAGTGCCGCCGCCCGCACCTTCGACGACCTCACGTACGGCGGTCGGACCGGTGACGAGGGGACGTACCACCGCCTCAGCCGCCTCGACACCGACCTGGCGACCGCGAAGCCGGACCTGACCCGCACCCCCGCCGGCGGTGGCGCATGACCGACGCCCCCGCCGCCCCGACGGACACCGGGCCCGATCCGTCGAACGCCGTCCTCGGACCCACCCGGCGGGATCTGTGGACCCGCTCGCGCGGCCTCCTGCTGGCCCTCGCCGTCCTGCTGATCGCCGGCTTCGCCATCGCGGCGCTCCGCTCCGGCGACGAGCACGGCCGCCTCGACCCCCGGTCCTACACACAGCAGGGCGCCAAGGCCGTCGCCGAGCTGCTCGCCGACCACGGGGTCGACACCCGGGTGGTGACCTCCACCTCCGCGGCCGCCGCCGCGGCCGGGCCCGACACCACGCTGCTCGTCGCCTCCCCCGACCTCCTCACCGACTCCCAGCTCCGCACCCTGCGCTCCGCGGTCACCGACTCCGGAGGCCGCACCGTCCTCCTCGCCCCCGGCGACGCCTCCCTCGACACCCTGGCTCCCGACGTCGACACCGCGACCCCGGCCCCCGAACGCACCCTCCGCCCGGACTGCCCCCTGCCCGCCGCCCGCCGCGCCGGCACCGCGGACACCGGCGGCACCGGCTACCGGACGGACCGCCCGGACGTCGAGGGCTGCTACCCGATCGACGGCCGCCCGTCCCTGCTCCTTCTCCCCGCCCCCGGCGGAGGCGACACGGTCCTCCTCGGTACGGCGACGCCCCTGCTCAACGAGCGGCTCGACCAGCAAGGCAACGCCTCGCTCGGTCTCCAACTCCTCGGCTCGCGCCCTCATCTGGTCTGGTACCTCCCCTCGCTGTCCGACTCCTCCGCCGCCGGCGACCAGAGCCTCACCGACGTCATCCCGGCGGGCTGGTACTGGGCGACCCTGCAACTCGCCGTCGCGGCCCTCGTGACCGTCCTGTGGCGCTCCCGCCGCCTCGGCCCACTGGTCACCGAACGCCTCCCGGTGGTCATCCGGGCCTCCGAGACCACCGAGGGACGCGCCCGCCTCTACCGCAAGGCCGACGCCCGCGACCGAGCCGCCGACGCTCTGCGCGCCGCAACCCGCGCCCGCCTCGCTCCGGTCCTCGGCATCCACCAGGCCCACGCCGACTCCCCCGACACCCTCCTCCCCGCACTCGTCCCCCGCCTCGGCGACCCCGCCCACTGGGACCCCGCCTCCCTCCTCTTCGGCCCACCCCCGGCGGACGACGCCGCGCTGACCGCACTCGCCGACCGACTCGACGCCCTCGAAAGAGAGGTACGCACCTCATGAGCGCCCCGCACGACGAACCCACCGGAGACGCGGAGACCGCCCGCGCCGCACTGGAAGCGCTCCGCTCCGAGATCGGCAAGGCCGTGGTCGGCCAGGACCCTGCCGTCACCGGCCTCGTCGTCGCCCTGCTGTGCCGGGGCCACGTCCTACTCGAAGGCGTCCCCGGGGTGGCCAAGACCCTGCTGGTACGCGCTCTGGCCGCGTCACTCGAACTCGACACGAAGCGAGTCCAGTTCACCCCCGACCTGATGCCCGGAGACATCACCGGTTCGCTCGTCTACGACGCCCGTTCCGCCGAGTTCTCCTTCCAACCGGGCCCCGTCTTCACCCACCTCCTTCTCGCCGACGAGATCAACCGCACCCCGCCGAAGACGCAGTCCGCCCTCCTGGAAGCCATGGAGGAGCGCCAGGTCACCGTCGACGGCACCGCCCGTCCCCTCCCCGAACCGTTCCTGGTGGCGGCCACCCAGAACCCGGTCGAGTACGAGGGGACCTATCCCCTCCCCGAGGCCCAACTCGACCGCTTCCTCCTCAAGCTGACGGTTCCGCTGCCGTCCCGCGCGGACGAGATCGATGTCCTCACCCGCCACGCGGAAGGTTTCGATCCGCGCGATCTCGTCGCCGCCGGCATCCGTGCCGTGGCCGGCCCTGCGGACCTGGAGGCGGCCCGCGCCGCGGTCGCCAAGACCTCGGTGTCACCCGAGATCACCGGCTACGTGGTCGATATCTGCCGTGCCACCCGGGACTCCCCCTCCCTCACACTCGGCGTCTCCCCTCGCGGAGCCACCGCCCTGCTGTCGACGGCCCGCGCCTGGGCCTGGCTGACCGGCCGCGACTACGTCACTCCCGACGACGTCAAAGCCCTTGCTCTCCCCACCCTTCGCCACCGCGTCCAACTCCGCCCCGAGGCGGAGATGGAAGGCGTCACCTCCGATGCCGTCATCCGTTCGATCCTGTCCCACGTTCCCGTCCCCCGCTGAGGCGAGGATTCATGGCCCCCACCGGACGAGCCGCTCTCCTGGCGGCCCTCGGTACCCTTCCTGTCGGCATCCTTGAACCGAGCTGGCTGGGCATCGCCGCGGTCAACGCCCCCCTCGCACTCGCAATGGTGTGCGACTTCTGCCTCGCCGCGCCAGCACGAAAGCTCCAGTTCACCCGATCTGGTGACACATCAGTTCGACTCGGTGACGAAGCGGTCGTCCACACCACCATCACCAACCCGACCACGCGCCCGCTCCGCGCCCAGGTGCGGGACGCATGGCCACCCAGCGCATGGGAACCGGGCACGGCGCAGACGGCCTCGCGCCACTCCGTGCGCATCCCGCCCGGCGAGCGCCGCCGCGTCACGACCCGGCTCCGTCCCACCCGCCGCGGGGACCGCTCCCCCGACCGCATCACCGTGCGCTCCTTCGGCCCGCTGGGGCTTGTCAGCCGCCAGGCCGGCCATCGCGTCCCCTGGGGCCTGCGCGCCCTCCCACCGTTCACCAGCCGCAAGCACCTCCCGGCCAAACTGGCTCGGCTCCGCGAACTGGACGGTCGCACGAGCGTGCTGACCCGCGGCGAAGGCACCGAGTTCGACAGCCTCCGCGAGTACCTCCCGGGCGACGACACCCGCTCGATCGACTGGCGGGCCACCGCCCGGCAGTCCGACGTCGCGGTGCGTACCTGGCGACCCGAGCGCGACCGGCGCATCCTGCTCGTCCTCGACACCGGCCGCACGTCCGCCGGCCGGGTGGGAGACGCCCCGCGCCTCGACGCGGCGATGGACGCGGCCCTGCTGCTGGGCGCGCTCGCCTCGCGGGCCGGCGACCGGGTCGACCTCCTGGCCTACGACCGCAGGACGCGTGCCACGGTACGCGGACGCGCTGCCGGCGATCTCCTGCCGGCCCTGGTCAACACCTTCGCCACGCTCCAGCCGGAGCTCACCGAGACGGACCCCCGAGGCCTGAGCGCCGCGGCACTGCACGCCGCCCCACGCCGATCCCTGGTCGTCCTGCTGACGTCGCTCGACCCGGCGGCCGCGGAGGAGGGCCTCCTGACCGTGGTCTCCCGCCTCACCCAGCGCCATGCCGTCCTGGTGGCCGCGGTGTCCGATCCCCGCATCACCGACATGGGCACGGCTCGCGGCACGGTCGACCGCGTCTACGAAGCGGCTGCGGCGGCACAGTTCGAGCGTGAGCGGCGCCTCCTGTCACAACAGCTCGTCCGGAAAGGCGTCACCGTGGTCGACGCGACCCCCGACGAGTTGGCTCCGGCTCTCGCGGACGCCTACTTGGCACTCAAGGCCGCCGGCCGTCTGTAGAGGGTCGTGAACGCAAAAATGCCTCAACCCCCGCCCATTGGGCGGGGGTTGAGGCTAAATGGAGTTCGGCGGCGTCCTACTCTCCCACAGGGTCCCCCCTGCAGTACCATCGGCGC
>NZ_JBHWZH010000153.1:0-13279 GCF_042728285.1 Streptomyces sp. NPDC060194
CCGTGACCGGCGTCCGCCCCCCTTTTCCGCGTCCCGGGCCGGGACCGCCCGGCTCAGGCCTGGCTCGCCTCCAGCTCCAGCTCCTCCGCGACGTGCTCGGCCTCGGCGGACCCCCGCTGCGCGGGGATCTCCGCCGCCGCCCGCAGCGCCATCCGCTCCTGGTGCCGCCTCGCCCGCGCGCCGAGCTCCCGCGCCGCGTCGGCGAAGCGGGTCGCCGACGGCGGGTCCGAGGGGCCGAGCAGCCGCAGCTTCAGCTCCGCCCTGGCCGCCCGGAACGCGTCGCGCTCGGGGTGGCGCACGGCGTCGAGGAGGGCCGGCACCCCGGCGCCGTCGGGGGTGAGCACGGTGGCTGCCCGGACCGTCGGGAACTGCTCGCGGAACGCCGCCTCGCTCAGCCCGCTGGTGTTGGCGACGGCGTACGGCTTGTCGCTCGCCAGGTAGTCCGAGACGACGCTGGACACGTCGCTGACCAGAACGTCCGCCGCATTGAAGCAGGCGAAGATCGACGGGCGCGGCGTCGTGACGACCTGGTGCTCCCACTCCGGCAGCGACGCCTGGTAGGCCGCCTCCCACGCGGCCGTCGCCGCGGCGACCGCCTCCGCGCGGCCCGGTTCGGGCGCCGACTGGAGCAGCATCCGCTCCGCCTCGTCTGCGCCGGTGCGGAAGGACGCCGTCGTCAGGCGCTCCAACTCCTGGGTGCGGCGCGCCAGTTCGTCCGCGGCGCCGGCCGGCGGGCGCTGTCCGCCGCGCGCCCGGTTGGCGTCCGCGATCATCGCCTGGATCCGCAGGTTCGCCGCCCCGGCGGCCGGGTCGACCGAGCCGGTCATCGGGTGCGGCTTGTAGACGAGCCGGACCGCCGGGTCCGCGAGCAGCTCGCGCACGATGTTCTCGCCCGCGAGCACCACGGAGGTGTTGCCCGGGTTGCCGTCCCAGCCCTCCCAGGTCGGGGCGTAGAGCACGTTCGTGTACGCCCCGGCGGGCGGGCCGGCGTACGGTCCGACGGCGTCGAGCTGCGGGCGGCCGATCTCCACGACGTCCCGGTCGTCGACGCCGACCTCGGCCAGCGCGTAGCGCTCGCGGGCCGCGGGGCCGGCCACCCACACCTCGTCGTAGGCCTTGGCGTACGGGTTGCAGCTGGAGAGCTTGTCGCTCTCGCCGTGGTTGACGAACGCGTGCTTGATCGTCGGGATCCGCAGCACCTGGGAGGTCTTGCCGGAGTTCGCCGGGTGGATCAGCGTCTGGAGCGTCGAGTGCTCCAGGCGCATCAGGTGAGCGACCTTCGGCAGGCACACCACGGGGATGTCCGTGGCGGCGATCCGCTGCATCATGAACCGCTCCCGCAGCACGATCACGGGGCGGCCCTCCAGCTTCGCCAGCGGCTCCAGCCACATGTTCGCCTGGTAGGCCGACGAGGTCCCGCCGGAGAAGTACATGCCGGTGGTCGGCCGGTACTCCGCCAGCCAGTTCTCGAACCACTCCAGGACCTCGTCCTGGGACGACGGCCGGCGGCTCGGCAGCAGCCGCACCAGGAGCGCGACGAGCCCGGCGGCCGTCACCGCGACCGACACCGCGATGCCCGCCGCCGCGCACCACGCGGTGTTCGTCGCGGCGGTCGCGAGCAGCCCGGCGGTCGCGGGCGCGCCGAAGAGCAGTATCCGCCGGTTGGCCCGGCGCAGCAGCAGCGCGGGCGGCGCGGGGGTGAGCCGCAGCGCCGAGGTGTCGATGTTCCGGGTGACGACCGGCAGGGTCCGGGACCGCCGGACGAGCAGCGCGGCTGCCTGGCAGCCGAAGTGCAGGCCGTAGAAGACGAGCAGTCCGTACACGAGCGGGAGGTACGCCGTCTCGTGCTGCTGCCCCTCCAGCCGCAGCAGCCCGGCGACCAGCAGGAAGTCCCGCAGGATCTGCCGGGCGGTGGTGTCCGCGCGGACCTTCGCCAGCGCGGCGACCAGGTCGGGCCTGCGGCGGTGCAGGAAGCCCTCGGTGAGCAGGCCTGCGACGGTGGCGGCGATGAGCAGGGGAACCTGGGGGAAGAAGGCTGCTATGGCCTGGACGGCGAACGAGGCCGCGAGCAGCGCGGGCGCGAGCAGTCTGCCGGCCGGGCGGCCAACGGAGCGGAGGGTCGGCAAGGGAGTGACTCCAGGGCGGTTCGGTGAATGCGGCAGGGGCATTCGACTTGCTGCGCGTGGCGGCGACGCCCCGGTGTTCAACGTCATTCAAAGGAAGGGGTAATGGGGGCGCTGCCGCCTTCGCATCGGAGAACAGAGCGCTCCTCACCACATACGGAACGGTGTAATCCGATTCGGTCGCCGCGGTGCTGTGCCCCTCGTCACGCCGGCGCGTGCGGGCGTGCGCTTCGCACACGCGAAAGGGGCCCCGGGGAGACGGATCCGCCGTCCTCCCGAGACCCCTGAGGTCGTGTGCGCGCTATTCCGGCCGCAGGGCCCGCTTGATCGGGCCCACGGCGCGGCGCGCCGTGCGGTACACCGTGACCGGCAGCGAGCCGCCGGTGCGCCGCTGCTGCGGGACGGCCGCCGCGGTACGCGCGGTGCGGGCCCTTACCGACCTGCCCAGCTCGGTCCGCAGCTTGGTGTTCTCGCTGCTCAGCTCCTGGACCCGGCCCTGCAGCCAGGCGAGCCGGCCAGCGAGCTCGTCGATGCCGGTGTCGTTCCACGGCCGGACGCCGGCCGGGAAGGACTGCTTGGCGAGCCGGGCGTCGAAGGCCGCTCCGCCGTCGCCGTGGGTGAAGGTGTTCTGCAGACCGTTCTTGTCCAGGAAGCCGGTGAACCGGTCGAAGCGCTCCCGGTGGCCGTCCACCAGCTCGCTGAAGTCGGCCTGCTCGTAGAGGTCGGCGGGGTCGACGTCCTTGGGCGTCTCGGTGAGCTTGCGGTGCGGGATGCCGAAGTAGCGGCACAGCTCCAGGGTCCGCGAGTCGTGGCACAGCACCATCGCGGGGGTGCCGGCCAGGAGCGCGGCGATGTTGCCGTGAATGCGGGAGCCGAAGGAGAAATCCATGTCCCGCAGAGCGCCGATCCAGGTCTGCGGATCGACGTAGACGCGGACCTTGTCCTCCCCGAACATCGGGTGCGCCGGGTGGGTCGGGATGGTGGTCAGTGGGGCGGTCACCGGGTCGGAGAGGTCGCGCCAGTGCAGCTGCTGGGCCTCGACGAGGTTCTGGCCGATGAACTGGAGGTTCGGGTAGAGCCGGTGCGTCCGGCTGACGATCGCCCCCACCCCCGATCGGACGGCGCTGTGCGAGCCGTTGACCGCGATGCGGGAGTCGGCGGTGAGGCCCTCCGCCCGCTTGTCGACCCTGAACGTCCCGCCGTTCATGAACATCGACGGGCAGCCGATGACCTCGACGTCCCGGAAGCCGAGGTCGTTGAGGTAAGACTCGGTGAACTCGCCCCGCACGCCGATCGTCGCGCTGCGGTCGAGGACGGCGGAGACGAACGCCTTGACCGTCGGCTCCATCGCCTTGAGCCTGGAGGGGTCGTAGGACAGGCCGGTCTGCGCGCCGACGCCCAGGACCACGACGGGGATGTCGAGGCGGCGGATCAGCTGGGTCAGCCGCTTCAGCTGCCCCTCGAAGGACGGCCGGAAGGCGTTGGCGAGGGGGACGACGTAGGCGTCGTACTCCGCGTTGATGCGCGAGGCAGCGGCCGGATCGGCCGTGCGGGCGCCGCCCGAGACGATCTCCGTCCTCGGTGCCTCAAGGATCTTGTGAGAAGCCTCGCTGAAGATCAGGTTGCCGGTGTTCGTCGCGAACACGTTGTCCTGCATGGCCTGTTCCAGCGGAACCACGTCGAAGGGGCTCTTGCCCGAGCGCAGCAGGATGCGCTTCTCACGATTTTCGGATGTCACGACAGAAGAATACCTTTGCGAATAGCGAACGGACCCCCGCCGATTCGTGGTCCCCGTCACCGCCCGGGCGTCCGGCGGCTGGAACGCCGGCGCGCCGCCCGCGCCCCCTCCCGTAGATTGCGCAGGACCGGCCGGTTCGACGTGATGGGGATGGACGTGTCAGGGGCAAGGAAGGGCGTCACCGACGCCCGCAGGATCGTGGTCAAGGTCGGCTCCTCCTCGCTGACCACCGCCTCGGGCGGCCTCGACGCCGACCGGGTGGACGCCCTGGTCGACGTGCTCGCCGCGGCCCGCGACGGCGGCGCGCGGGAGGTCGTCCTCGTCTCGTCCGGCGCGATCGCCGCCGGGCTCGCCCCGCTGGGCCTGACCCGCCGGCCGCGCGACCTGGCCCGCCAGCAGGCGGCCGCGAGCGTCGGCCAGGGCCTGCTCGTCGCCCGCTACACCGCCTCCTTCGCCCGCTACGGCGTCCGCGTCGGCCAGGTGCTGCTCACCGGCGACGACACCTCCCGCCGGTCCCACTACCGCAACGCCTACCGCACCCTCGACCAGCTCCTGACGATGGGCGCGCTGCCGGTCGTCAACGAGAACGACACGGTCGCCACCGACGAGATCCGCTTCGGCGACAACGACCGGCTGGCCGCCCTCGTCGCCCACCTGGTCCGCGCCGACCTGCTCGTCCTGCTCTCCGACGTCGACGGCCTCTACGACGGCGACCCGTCGCTGCCCGGCTCGGCCCGGGTGGAGGAGGTGCGCGACCCCTCCGACACCGCGCACGTGAAGATCGGCAGCGCGGGCAAGGCGGGGGTCGGCACCGGCGGCATGGTCACCAAGGTGGAGGCGGCCGGCATCGCCGCCGCGGCCGGCATCCCGGTGGTGCTCACCTCGGCCGTCCGGGCCGCCGACGCGCTCGCCGGACGCGCCACCGGCACCTACTTCCACGCCACCGGCCGCCGCTCCACCGACCGGCTGCTCTGGCTCCAGCACGCCTCGACCCCGCGGGGCGCGCTCGTCCTGGACGACGGGGCGGTCCGCGCGGTCGTCGAGCGCCGCACCTCGCTGCTCCCGGCGGGCATCGCCGCCGTCGAGGGCGAGTTCACCGCGGGTGACCCCGTCGAGCTGCGGGACACCGCCGGGCGGGCCGTGGCGCGCGGCCTGGTGAACTTCGACGCCAAGGAGATCCCGCTGCTGCTCGGCCGCTCGACCCGCGACCTGGCACGCGAGCTGGGGCCCGCCTACGAGCGGGAGGTCGTGCACGCGGACGACCTGGTGCTGCTCGCCCGCTGACGGACGGCCCGCCCGCCGCCGGCCGGCGCGCGCGGGGCGCCGCGGGCGCCGCGGCGCGTCGCGGGAACGGCCGAAAGTTCTGCCAACCGACTGGGGAGCTTCCGTGAAACCGCCCCAAAGGCGTGCCGGTGCTGGTCAACTTTGTTCGGGTCGCAAGACCGGTCAGGACCGCACCACAGACGCCGACAGGAGGCCACCGGTGAGACGAGTACGACCGGGGTCGACCCAGCGGTCCACCGCCGAGCGCACGCTGACCAGCGTCGACGCGGGAGCGGTCCTGGCCGGGCGCGCCGAGCGGCCCGCCGTGGCGGAGCACCGCCCGGCCCTGGCCCCCGAACCGGGCCCCGACGCCGAGCCCGGCCCCGTGTCCCGGCTCTGGCACGTCACCCTCAGCGTCGCCGGCCCCGAGGCCCCGCTCACCGAGGTCCGCACCGGTCTCGAACGCCTCGCCCGGGACCACCCCTTCCTGCTGACCAGCCGGTACGCGTCCGGCCACGCCGAGATCCGGTACTGGGAGGAGGCCCGCGACCTGCACGACGCGGCCGCGGTGGCGCTGCGCCTGTGGGGCGAGCACCGGCAGACCGCCCAGCTGCCGCCGTGGGAGATCGTCGGCCTGGAGGTCATCGACCGCGGCACGTACCACCAGCGGATCGCCGCCGGGTACGGACCGGCGCCGGCCACGCCGGTGGGCGTGCACCCCTTCTGACCGCGCGCCGGCCCCGGTCCGGGGCGGTGCTTTTGAGACACCCCCACGGCCGTACGGCCCCCGCAGTACCCTGCGGGCATGACCTCGCTCTCGCCCTACGCCGACATGTCCCCGGTGATCCAGACCGCGTACCGCGCCCGTGCCGCGGCGGCCGATCTCGCCCCGGTACCGCGCGCGGCCAAGGACGACGCGCTGCTCGCCGTCGCCGACGCGCTGGAGGTCCGCACCCGCGAGATCGTCGAGGCCAACGCCGAGGACGTCGCCCGGGCCCGCGAGGCCAACACCGCCGAGTCCGTCATCGACCGGCTCACCCTCACCCCCGAGCGGATCCGCGCCATCGCCGCCGACGTCCGCGACGTGGTCGCGCTGCCCGACCCGGTAGGCGAGATCGTCCGCGGCTCGACCCTGCCCAACGGCATCGACCTGCGCCAGGTCCGCGTCCCGCTCGGCGTGGTCGGGATCATCTACGAGGCCCGCCCCAACGTCACCGTCGACGCCGCAGCGCTCTGCCTGAAGTCCGGCAACGCCGTGCTCCTGCGCGGCTCGTCCTCCGCCTACGCGTCCAACACCGCCCTGGTGCGGGTGCTGCGGGACGCCGTCGGCGGCGCGGGGCTGCCGGCCGACGTGATCCAGCTGGTGCCCGGCGAGTCCCGCGAGTCGGTGACCGAGCTGATGCGCGCCCGCGGCCTGGTCGACGTGCTGATCCCGCGCGGCGGGGCCTCGCTGATCCGCACGGTCGTCGAGCAGTCCACCGTCCCCGTCATCGAGACCGGCACCGGCAACTGCCACGTCTACGTCGACGCCGAGGCCGACCTCGACCTCGCCGTGGAGATCCTCGTCAACTCCAAGGCCCAGCGGGTCAGCGTCTGCAACAGCGCCGAGACCCTCCTGGTCCACCAGGACATCGCCGACGCCTTCGTCCCGCTCGCCCTGGCCGCGCTCGCCGAGGCCGGCGTCACCGTCCACGCCGACGAGCGGGTCATGGCCTACGCCGGCGACTCCAAGGCCACCGTCGTCCCGGCCACCGCCGAGGACTGGGAGACGGAGTACCTGTCCCACGACATCGCCGCCGCTGTCGTCGACTCCCTGGAGGGGGCCGTCGGGCACATCCGGCTGTGGTCGTCGGGGCACACCGAGGCCATCGTCACCACCTCGCAGCGCTCCGCCCGCCGCTTCACCCAGCTGGTCGACTCCGCCGCCGTCGCGGTGAACGCCTCGACCCGCTTCACCGACGGCGGCCAGTTCGGCTTCGGCGCCGAGATCGGCATCTCGACCCAGAAGCTGCACGCCCGCGGGCCGATGGGCCTGCCGGAGCTGACCTCGACGAAGTACGTCGTCACCGGGGACGGCCACACCCGCTGAGCCGGTTGTGCCCCGCGCCCGGCCCGGCGGGGCCGCGGGCGCGGGGCCCCGGGCGCGGGGTGAATTCCCCGCGCTCTGCCCGAAACGACCGGCTCGGGTCTACTCTGGTGCTGTGCCGGAGGACGTGGGGGGCGGGCCGTTTCCGGACGGCCGGGAGCCCGACGACGACCAGGACCGCGGGGGCTCGGACGACGAGTTCGCCACCGTGGTCTTCGACGAGGACTTCGTCCGGGGCGCCGAGATACACGAGCCCTCCGCCGTCGAGCGCCTCCTCGCCGCCGCCCAGGCCCGCGCCGAGGCCGAGGCGGCCCGCGCCCGCCACCGCCTGGGCCCCCCGGACGACGACCACCACGACGACGCGCTCGACGGCTACGAGACCTACGGCGGCTACGGCTCCCGCAGCGCCTACGGCCGCGAGCTGGAGCCCTACGACGAGGACGCCGAGGCGCGCGACGCCGAGTCCCGCCGCGACGCCGGCCCCCACCCCTACGGCCCGCTGCGGCCCTACCGGAGCGGCGGGCGCTGGCACCGGCCGGTCGCCTGGGCGCTCGCGGTCATCATGGGCGTCGGCATGGTCGCGCTCGCCTTCAGCGCCGTCTACCGGGGCGCGCCCGGCGGCGAGGACCCGCGCCGGGTGTCGCCGCCGGTCATGACCGAGGGCGGCCCCTCGGCGTCCCCCGACTACACCCAGCCGCCCGTCCCCGCCGAGCCGCGCACCCCCTGAGCGCCCGCCGCCCGCCGGGCGTCCGCCGACAAGCGGCGTGCCGTACGCGCAAGTTGACCGGTAGCGGGGCGTTTACGGAGCGTCGGTGCGACCTACCCTCAAGGTATGGCCAGAGGTGGAGGAGCCGGCGAGCCGCCCGAGGGCGGCCCCGACGGCGGCGGCGAGGACGAGTACCGGGCGGTCGTGTTCGACGAGTCCTTCGTCCGGGCCGCCCGCCTCCAGGAGTTCTCCGCCCAGGAGCGCGTCGACGACCACTCGCCCGCCGTCCGCACCCTCGCCCCCCGGCCCGAGCCCGAGCGCCCGCCGGCCCGCACCCCGCTCTCCCGGCAGGCCCTGACCCTGATCGTGCTCGTCGCGCTGGCCTTCGGGGCCGCGGTCTTCATGGGCACGCGCCAGCCGTCCCCGGGCGCCCCCTCCGTCCGCGCGGGCGCGCTGCGGACCACGATCGTCCCGCTCGCCCCCACCGGGCCCGTCCCCGGCGGTCGGCCCGCGGAGCTCCTCGCCGCCGGCCCGGCGCGGGCCTACCGCGCGGGGGAGGCGGGGCTGCCGCTGCCGCCCTCCCGCCGCACCGCGCACTTCACCGACGGGCAGGTGCTCTCGGCACTGTTCACCGCGAAGGACTTCGTGGCCCGCTCCTCGCTCGACGCCTCGGACGTCTCGGGGGCCGACCCGAACCCACCGGTGCGGGCCCTGGTCGACCCCGACCAGCTCGCGCAGTTCGACCGCAGCCTCGGCCGCCCGGCGGCGGACGGCCGGCACGCGGCGACCGGCTGGCTGATCCGCCTCGACCCCCGGCACAGCGTGCTGGCCGACCCCGAGATCAGGGTCCGCGGCGGCTTCGCCGTCCGGGAGAGCAGCGCGGACGCCCTGGAGGTCACCTCCGACCACACCTTCGTCTACACCCTGCGCCCGGCCGGCGACCCCGACCCCACGCACGCCTCGCTGTTCACCGTCCGGCGCACGCTGCACTTCCGGTTCGACCGCCGGGACCTGCGCGAGCACCGCGCCGAGCTGATGACGTCGGAGCTGCGCGCCGGCCCGCTGAGCTGCGCGGACGACGCCTCCGGGCGGCTGCGCCCGCTCCTCGCGGGGCAGCGGGCCCCGGCGCGGGGGCCCGCCGCCACGGACCCCTACGCGCGGGGGCCCGAGCCGGCCGCGCTGTGCGGGACGCTGGCGACGCCGGAGGGGCGTCAGGGTTGAGGCGCGTCAGGGCTGAGGCGCGGCGCCGTCCCCGGGGGCCGTGCCGTCGGAACCCGCGCCGCCCGCGCCGCCCGGCCCGGAGTTCGCCGTGCCGCCCGCGAACTTGCCGCGCAGCTTGCCGCCGAGGTCGCCCGCGCCCCCCGCGATGTCCGTCACCAGCTTCATCAGCGGGTCCTTGCTGGTGCGCACGGAGTCGGCGTAGCTGCTCGCGGACTGCCGGAAGGAGTCGGTGACGGAGGTGTCCTTGTCGCCGTCCCGGCGCGGGTAGTGGCCGTCCATGATCCGCTGGTGGTCGCGGGACTCGGCCCACCGCTTCAGCTCCGCGGCGCGGACCGTGGTGAAGGGGTGCGAGCGGGGCAGCACGTTGAGGATCTTGAGAACCGAGTCGCGCAGGTCGCCGCCGGCCTCGTACTCCTCGGCCTGGGCGAGGAACGCGTCGACGTTCATCTCGTGCAGGTGGTTGCCGCCGGCGATCTTCATCAGGCCGCGCATCGACGCCTGGAGGTCCTGGCCGACGAGGAGCCCGGCCCGGTCCGCGGAGAGCTCGGACTTGCGGAACCACTCGCGCAGCCCGGTGACCAGCGCCATGATCGCCACGTTGCCCAGCGGGATCCAGGCGACCTTGAGGGCGAGCCCGGTGAGGAACAGCAGGATCGTGCGGTACACCGCGTGGCCCGAGAGGGCGTGGCCCACCTCGTGGCCGACGACCGCGCGCAGCTCCTCCTCGTCGAGCAGCTCGACCAGGCCGGTGGTCACCACGATGATCGGCTCGTCCAGGCCGATGCACATCGCGTTCGGCACCGGGTCCTGCCGGACGTACATCTGCGGGACCTTCTCCAGGTCCAGGATGTAACAGGCGTCCCGCAGCATGTCGTTGAGATGGGTGAACTGGGCGTCGCTCACCCGGACGGAGTCCGAGAGGAACAGCAGGCGCAGGCTGCGCTCCGGCAGCAGGCCGCTCAGCGTCTTGAGGACCACGTCGAAACCGGTCAGCTTGCGCAGGGCCACCAGCGCCGAGCGGTCGGCCGGGTGCTCGTAGGCCCGGGAGGAGATGCCGGGGAAGCGCCTGCGCTGCCGGCCCGGCAGCCGCTCCTGGTTGGTGCTGTCCGTCATGGTGCCCCCTGCTTTCCGTCCATCGGATCCGACGCCTCCTGGCGCGCACCCGCCCCCGAATGTCCGACCAGACTAGACGGACCCACCGACATCGGGGGAGAGTCGACGTGATCGCCCTGTAGGGGGCCACATACGATGTCCCCAACCTCTGCCCGATCCCCACCGGATAGGTCCTGCCGACGATGAGCCTGCACACCACCGCCGTCCAGCTGGTCACCCTCGCGAGCGAGGGCGGGCACCAGGACGAACACCCGAGCCTCAGCCCGTACGTCACCGGCGGCGGCGCGCTCGTCGCCCTGATGCTGCTGCTGTGGATCACCACCCGCTTCAACCGGGACCGCTGAGGCCGACGGGGGCATCGGCCGGAGCCGCCGGGGCCGAGTAGGGTCTGCACGCATGGGAGAGCGACACGCGACCGTCGGTCCAGGTCAGGGCCGCGGCACCTCGGCGCCCGGCCGTCGGCGGCTCGGCGTCATGGGCGGCACCTTCGACCCGATCCACCACGGACACCTGGTGGCGGCCAGCGAGGTCGTCTCGCAGTTCCACCTCGACGAGGTCGTGTTCGTGCCGACCGGCGAGCCGTGGCAGAAGAGCCACAAGCGGGTCTCGGCCGCGGAGGACCGCTACCTGATGACGGTGATCGCGACCGCCGAGAACCCGCAGTTCTCGGTCAGCCGCATCGACATCGACCGCGGCGGCCCCACGTACACCACGGACACCCTGAGGGACCTGAAGGCGCAGAACCCGGACGCCGACCTGTTCTTCATCACGGGCGCCGACGCCCTCTCCCAGATCCTGAGCTGGCGCGACCCCGAGGAACTCTTCTCGCTCGCCCACTTCATCGGGGTGACCCGGCCGGGTCACGAGCTGACCGACGACGGACTGCCGACCGGCAAGGTCTCGCTCGTCGAGGTCCCCGCGCTCGCCATCTCGTCGACGGACTGCCGCGAGCGGGTCGCCAAGGGCGAGCCCGTCTGGTACCTCGTCCCCGACGGCGTCGTGCGCTACATCGACAAGAGCGAGCTGTACCGCGGCGCATGAGCCGCGGAGAGGGGCCCCTGGTGAACGACCGACACGACCCGTACGGGTCGCACGACCCTTACGCACCACAGGACCCCTACGCACCACAGGACCCCTACGGTTCGGGGGAGCCCCGGATCGTCGGCTACGACGCCTACGGGCAGCCCGTCTACCAGCAGCCCCCCGCCCCCGGCCAGGAGCAGCCCCCCTACGACCCGGGCGGCTTTCCGCAGCAGCCCTACCCGCAGGACCCCTACGGGCAGCAGCCCCAGCCCCCCTCCTACGAGCAGCCGCAGGCCTACGACCCCTACGGGTACGCCCCGCCCCAGCAGGGCTACGGCTACGACCCCTACGGGTCCCCGTCCCCGCAGGCCGGCCCCGGGTACGCGCCGCCCGCCCCCGAGGCCCCGCCGCAGCCGATACCCGCCCCGGACCCCGCCCCCGAGGCCGACGCGCCGGGCGGCGACGCGACGCCGAGCGGCGGCGACCGGGACCGCGGCGAGGCGCCGGAGTACCGCACCGAGCAGTTCTCGTTCATCGAGGAGCCCGACGAGGACTCCGAGGACGTCATCGACTGGCTCAAGTTCACCGAGAGCCGCACCGAACGCCGCGAGGAGGCCCGGCGGCGCGGCCGCAACCGGGTCGTGGCCCTCGTCGTCGTCCTGGTGCTCGTCGTGGCCGGCGGGGTCGGCTACCTCTGGTTCGCGGGCAAGCTGCCGGGGACGTCCGACGAGGCCGCGGGCAAGGGCGGCGGCTCGGCGGCGGCGCAGCGCCGCGACGTCATCGTCGTGCACCTGATGGGCACCGCCAAGGACAGCAAGCCGTCCACCGCGCTCCTGGTCGACAACAGCACCACCAAGGAGGGCGCCACCGTCCTGCTGCCCGGCGCCCTCGCGCTGGCCGACGACAACGGCGAGTCCACGACGCTCGCCCAGGCCGTCGACGACTCCGGCCCCGCGGGCGCCCAGGAGGCGGTGGCCACGCTGCTCGGCACGCGCATCGACGGCACCTGGCGGCTCGACACCCCCTTCCTGGAGAACCTCGTCGAGCAGGTCGGCACCGTCGACGTGGACACCGACACCGACGTCCCCGACCCCCGCTCGAAGAAGAAGGACGCCGCCCCCGTCGTCAGGAAGGGCGAGCAGCAGACCCTCAACGGGCAGGCCGCCGTCGCCTACGCCACCTACCAGGGCCCCGGCGAGCCGCAGACGGCCCAGCTCGAGCGGTTCGGGCAGGTCGTCCAGGCGGTGCTGCGCAAGTTCCCCACCGACACCGAGAGCTCCCTGATCCAGGTGCAGACGCTCGGCCAGGTGCTCGACCCTTCCCTGCCGGAGAAGGACCTCGCGGCCGCGCTGGCCAAGCTCGCCGACCGCGCCAAGGGCGGCGACTACCGCACCACCGTCCTGCCCGTGCAGGCCGACGGCTCGCTCAGCGAGAAGACCTCCGAGACGGTGGTGAAGGACGTCCTCGGCGGCTCCGTCACCGCACCCGCGGACGGCGCCCCGGTCCGGGTCGGCGTCACGAACGCCACCGGCAGCGGGCCGGACGGCGAGAAGGCCCGCGCCGACCTCGTCAACGGCGGTTTCGGCTACGTCGGCGGGAAGGCCGCCGCCGCCCAGGCCGTCTCGCGGGTCACCTACGCCGACGACGCCCGCAAGGCCGACGCCGCCGAGATCGCCAAGACGCTCCGGCTGCCGGCCTCCGCCGTCGCCAAGGGCAAGGTCGCCGCGAACGCGGATGTCTCGGTGGTGCTCGGCCAGGACTACCAGGCCGGGGGCTGAGGCGCCGCGACGGTCACAGGCGGGGCCCGCCCGGGCTGATTCCTTGGAGGAGCTGAGCAACTTCAGGAATGGGGACGAGAAGAGGTGGCTTCTTCCTATCAGCACGTTGGCCGGCCCGGTCTCGTCGTGAAGTCGGCGACGGACCACTGCTGCGCAGGCCGGAGTACTGCAGTGCCGCCAGCTGATGGAGACGAGACCACCGCCTTGCCCAAAGCCGCTGCTCCCACG
>NZ_JBHWZH010000154.1:0-12882 GCF_042728285.1 Streptomyces sp. NPDC060194
CCCCCGGGGAGGGGCGGCCCTTCGCGCGCGTCGAGGCCGTGACCGGAATCGAACCGGCGTGCGCAGCTTTGCAGGCTGCTTCCTCAACCACTCGGACACACGGCCGTGTCGAGCACTCCCCATGACCGTAGGCCCGCCCCGCGCGCCCCGGCAAGGCTCGTGCGGCCGTGCCACGCGACTGCCACGCGGCGTTCACAAAGGGCCCGCCGGCTCACAGGCGGCCCGTCAGGAACGCGTGCACCGCGTCCGCGAAAGCGTCGGGGTCGTCGACCCACGGGTAGTGGCCGACACCCGACATCAGCAGCACGTCCCCGCCGGGGAACGTCTCCGCCACCAGCTCGCCGGAGCGGATGCCCGCCACCGCGTCGTGCTCGCCGGTGACGACCAGCGCCGGGCAGTGCGCCTCGCGCACCCGCTCCAGGAGCGCGATCCTGGCGTGGTCGTCGACGCCCTGCCAGAAGCCGGCTCTCGGCACCGGGCGGATCTGCCCCGGCTCCGCCTCCGCGTGCGCCCGCTGGGCCGGCCCCCAGGTCCCGTACGCCATCGGCGCGACCCGCGGCAGCAGGGCCCGGGCCGCGGCGAAGTCCGTCGTCCGGGCCAGCTCCTCGACGGCCGCGGCGGCGTCCGGCCACCACGCCTCGCCGCGGCGCGCGTCGAAGATCCGCCGGGCGTCCTCCGGCAGCGCGCCCTGCAGCCGCGCGCCCGGGGCGACGAGCACGAGCCGGCCCGTCCGCAGCGGGTGCGAGGCCGCGTACGCCTGCGCCGTCGCGGCGGCGGCGTCGTGCGCGAGGATCGCGATCCGGTCGAGGCCCAGGTGCTCGCGGAGCGACTCCACGTCCTCCGCGAGCGACGGGAACGCGTACCGGCCGGGGTCCGACGGCAGCGGTGAGTCGCCCGTCCCCCGCGCGTCCGGCACGATCAGCCGGTACGTCCGGTCGAGCCCGCCGAGGTCCCCCAGGTACGCCGCGTCCCGCCCCGGCCCGCCGGCCAGGCAGACCAGCGGCGGGGAGGCCGGATCCCCCAGCTCCCGGTAGGCGAGCTCGGCGTCGTCGTAGGCGCGGTAGAAGGGCATGCGGGGACACCTTCCCGCGAACACGCGATCCATCGCGGGCGTGGGCCGTCCGGCGTACACGGGCGGCGCCGGCACCCGCGCGGGCGGGGCGGTCGGGCGGCCCGCCCCCGGGCCCCGGCTCCCGGAGCGCCGTCCGGGTCCTACGACCAACGGCCGAGTCGATCACCTGCCCGCGACAGGGGTCATCCGGGCGCACGGCCCTTACGCTCGGGTGATGACCAGCCCGCGACCGCGCGACGACGCGCCCACCAGAACCCTGCCTTCCGCCGAGGCGCCGCAGCCGTCAGGGAACGAGGGGATCCTTGGGCGCGGGCACCGGGCGCTGACCGTGGGGATCGTCTCCGTCGTGCTGCTGATCGCGTTCGAGGCGACGGCCGTGGGCACGGCGATGCCCGTCGCGGCGCGGGAGCTGGACGGGGTGCCGCTGTACGCGTTCGCGTTCTCCGCGTACTTCACCACCTCGCTGCTCGCGATGGTCCTCTCCGGCCAGTGGTCGGACCGGGCGGGCCCGCTCGCCCCGCTGAGCTGGGGGATCGGGCTGTTCGCGGCGGGGCTCGTGCTGAGCGGGACGGCCCTGGGGATGCCGCAGTTCGTCGCCGGGCGGGCCGTGCAGGGGCTGGGCGGCGGGCTCGTGATCGTCGCGCTGTACGTGGTGATCAGCCGCGCCTACCCCGAGCGGCTGCGGCCCGCGGTCCTCGCCGCGTTCTCCGCGGCGTGGGTGGTGCCGTCCCTGGTCGGGCCGCTCGTGTCGGGGACGGTGACGGAGCAGCTGGGCTGGCGGTGGGTGTTCCTCGGCATGCCCGCCCTGATCGTTCTGCCGCTCGTCCTCGCCCTGCCCGCGATCCGCCGCACCGCGTCCGGCCCGGCGGGCGAGGTCCCGCCGTGGCAGGCCCGTCGGCTGCGCCTGGCCGTCGGCCTCTCGCTGGGCGCGGGCCTGCTCCAGTACGCGGGGCAGGAGCTGCGCTGGCTGTCGCTCGTCCCCGCGCTGGCCGGGGCCGCGCTGATCGTCCCGGCCGCCCGCGGGCTCCTGCCGCGCGGCACGTACCGGGCGGCGCGCGGACTGCCGTCGGTGGTGCTGCTGCGGGGCATGGCGGCCGGCTCGTTCATTGCCGCGGAGTCGTTCGTCCCGCTGATGCTCGTCACCGAGCGCGGGCTCACCCCCACCCTCGCCGGGCTGTCCCTGGCCGTCGGCGGCCTCTCCTGGGCGACGGGCTCGTGGGTCCAGGCCCGGCCCGCCGCCGTCCCGCACCGCGACCGGCTCGCCGTCCTCGGCATGGTCCTGGTGACCGCCGCGATCACCGCCGCGCCCGCCGTGCTGCTCCCCGCCGTGCCCGTCTGGACGCTCGCCGCGGCCTGGACCTTCGGCGCGTTCGGCATGGGCCTCGTCGTCTCCACCACCAGCGTCCGGCTGCTCGAACTGTCCGCCCCCGCCGACACCGGCGCCAACTCCGCCGCGCTGCAGATCTCCGACGGCCTCTCCAACATCACCGTCCTCGCCGCGGCGGGCGCGGCCTTCGCCGCCCTCGGCGGCGGCGCGGCGGCGGCCCACGGCGCGACGGCGACCGCCGCGGGCGGCTCGCACCCGGCCGCCTTCGCCGCGGTCTTCGCGGTCGCCGCGGCCGTCGCGGCGACGGGCGTCCGGGTGGCGGGCCGCCTGCGGGCGGAGTGAGCAGCGCGCCCGCTGTGACGTCAGCCGCACTCGCCGCCGCGGGCGTGGCGTTCGTGCGGGGTCGGGGGCGGGGCGCCGGTAGGGTGGCCCGGTTGTCGTACGGGGTTGCCCGTGGGGCGGCTGAGACAGTGCCGTGCAGCCGAGCGTTCGAGCGGAGACCGTGACTACTACCGCCTCCCACCATCTGTCGCCCGCGTTCCCCGGGCGTGCGCCCTGGGGTACCGCCAGCAAGCTGCGTGCCTGGCAGCAGGGGGCGCTTGACCGGTACCTGGAGCAGCAGCCGAAGGACTTCCTCGCGGTGGCGACGCCCGGCGCCGGCAAGACGACCTTCGCGCTGACGCTCGCGTCCTGGCTGCTGCACCACCACGTCGTGCAGCAGGTCACCGTCGTCGCGCCGACGGAGCACCTGAAGAAGCAGTGGGCGGAGGCGGCGGCCCGGATAGGGATCAAGCTGGACCCGGACTACAGCGCGGGCCCGCTCAGCAAGGAGTACCACGGGGTCGCGGTGACGTACGCGGGCGTCGGCGTCCGCCCGATGCTGCACCGCAACCGGTGCGAGCAGCGCAAGACGCTGGTCATCCTCGACGAGATCCACCACGCCGGCGACACCAAGACCTGGGGCGAGGCCTGCGCGGAGGCGTTCGAGCCGGCGACCCGCCGGCTCGCGCTGACCGGCACCCCGTTCCGCTCGGACACCAACCCGATCCCGTTCGTCGCGTACGAGGAGGGCCAGGACGGCATCCGCCGCTCGTCCGCGGACTACACCTACGGCTACGGGCACGCGCTCGCCGACGGCGTCGTCCGGCCGGTGATCTTCCTCAGCTACAGCGGCAACATGCGCTGGCGCACCAAGGCCGGCGACGAGATCGCGGCCCGGCTCGGCGAGCCGATGACGAAGGACGCGATCGGGCAGGCGTGGCGCACCGCGCTCTCGCCGACCGGCGAGTGGATCCCGAACGTCCTCGCCGCGGCGGACAAGCGGCTCACCGAGGTCCGCAAGGGGATCCCCGACGCGGGCGGGCTCGTCATCGCCACGGACCAGGAGTCCGCGCGCGCCTACGCCAAGATCCTCAAGCAGGTGACCGGCGAGAAGGCGACGGTCGTGCTGTCCGACGAGAAGGCCGCGTCGAAGAAGATCGACACGTTCTCCGCGGACCAGTCGCGGTGGATGGTCGCCGTCCGGATGGTGTCCGAGGGCGTCGACGTGCCCCGGCTCGCGGTGGGGGTCTACGCGACGACGATCTCCACGCCGCTGTTCTTCGCGCAGGCCGTGGGGCGCTTCGTGCGGTCGCGGCGGCGGGGCGAGACGGCGTCGGTGTTCGTGCCGACGATCCCGATGCTGCTCGACTTCGCCAACGAGATGGAGGTCGAGCGCGACCACGTCCTCGACAAGCCGAAGCGGGGGAGCGACGAGGAGAACCCCTTCGCCGAGGAGGACAAGCTCCTCGCCGAAGCGGAGCGGGGCGAGGACGAGGACACCGAGGACCAGCTCCCGTTCGAGGCGCTGGAGTCCGACGCGGTGTTCGACCGCGTGCTCTACGACGGCGCCGAGTTCGGGATGCAGGCGCATCCCGGGAGCGAGGAGGAGCAGGACTACCTCGGCATCCCCGGGCTCCTGGAGCCCGACCAGGTGCAGATACTGCTCCAGAAGCGGCAGACCCGTCAGATCGCCCACAGCCGCGCCAAGCCCGCGACCGAGGCCGACCTCCTGGAGAAGCCCGCCGCGGACCGGCCCGTCGTCACGCACAAGCAGCTCCTGAGCCTGCGCAAGCAGCTCAACACCATGGTCTCCGCGTACACCCACCAGAGCGGCAAACCCCACGGCGTCATCCACACCGAACTCCGCCGCGCCTGCGGCGGCCCCCCGAGCGCGGAGGCCACCGCGCACCAGATCGAGACGCGCATCGCGAAGGTCCAGGAGTGGGCGACGCGGATGAAGTGAGCGGCTTTGCGTGGGTTTGGGGGTGAGCGCCCGGTCGGGTCAACCGAGTTGATCCGGCCGGGCGTTCACTCGTACGTGCCCGGATTCTGGACGGAGTCTTCCGCTCAGCGGGCAGGGGTCGCTACTGTCCGCTCACGCACACGCCCCGTGGCAACGCCGCCTCGGAGCGCAGCCGGTGCCATGGCCTGCCGGCGGCCTCTCTGCGCGTCGCCGGTCGGGTCCGGCGGCCGCCCCCCACACGGAGCCGAAGCCGCCGCACTCACCACCGAAGGAGAGGCCGTCGTGACCGCGGAGACCTCCCAGACCCTCGACCGTGGACTGCGTGTCCTCAAGCTCCTCGCCGACACCGATCACGGGCTCACCGTGACCGAGCTGTCGACCAAGCTCGGCGTCAACCGGACCGTCGTCTACCGACTGCTCGCCACGCTCGAACAGCACGCCCTCGTCCGACGGGACCTCGGGGGCCGGGCGCGGGTGGGGCTCGGCGTGCTGCAGCTGGGGCGGCAGGTGCATCCGCTCGTACGCGAGGCCGCGCTGCCCGCCCTGCGGGCGCTCGCGGAGGACATAGGGGCGACGGCCCACCTCACGCTCGTCGACGGGTCCGAGGCGCTGGCCGTCGCGGTCGTCGAGCCGACGTGGACCGACTACCACGTGGCGTACCGGCCCGGGTTCCGGCACCCGCTCGACCGGGGGGCCGCGGGGCGGGCGATCCTCGCGGCGCGCTCGGGGGTCTTCGACCCGGGGTACGCGCTGACCCACGGCGAGCTGGAGGCGGGGGCGAGCGGGGCGGCGGCGCCGTTGGTCGGGGTGTCCGGCCTCGAAGGCAGCGTCGGCGTCGTCATGCTCGCCGAGGTCGTCCCCCAGCAGGTGGGGGAGCGGGTCGTCGCGGCGGCGCGAGAGGTCGCCGCGGCGTTGGCCTAGAGCGGCCGGCAGCAGGGCCTTCGCGGCTCCGCCGCGGGTACCGGGCTCCGCCCGGTGGCCTCAAACTCCCCCAAGGTCTGAAGGACCAGGGGGTACCCCCTCGCCGGGCTGAGTTTTTTGCCCGCTTCGGGGTCACGGCACCCCGCCGGTTACTGTGGCCCCGTGCTCACACGTCCCCGCCTGCTCGCGCTCTGCGCCGTTCCCCTCGCCGCCCTCCTCGGCGTCACCGCCCTCGCGCCCCTCCCGTTCGTGCTCGCCCAGCCGGGGAGCACCGCGGACGTGCTCGGGGCGAAGGACGGGAAGCCGGTGATCACGATCAGCGGGGCGGAGACGCGGCGGACGGAGGGGCAGCTGCGGATGGTGACGATCCTGGCGACGGGGCCGAGCACGGACGTGGACCTCGGGGACGTCGTGGACGGCTGGTTCCGGACGGATCGCGCGGTGATGCCGAAGGGCGCTGTGTACCCGGAGGGCGACGACGACGCGGAGATCGAGGAGTACAACGCGAACGAGATGCGGCAGTCGCAGAACGCCGCCGCGGCCGCCGCGCTGGACTACCTGGAGCTGGACCCGAAGCGGGTGAAGGTCGACCTGGAGCTCGCCGACGTCGGCGGGCCGAGCGCGGGGCTGCTGTTCTCGCTGGGGATCGTCGACAAGCTGGACGGCGACGGCGCCGGCGGCGACCTGACCGGCGGCCGGAACATCGCGGGGACGGGGACGATCGACGCGGACGGCGACGTCGGCGCGGTCGGCGGCGTCCCGCTGAAGACGCAGGCGGCGAAGCGGGACGGCGCGACCGTCTTCCTCGTGCCGAAGGCGGAGTGCGGGGAGGCGCAGGCCGAGCTGCCCAAGGGCCTGCGCCTGATCCCCGTGACGGACCTGAAGGGCGCGGTCGGCGCACTGAAGGCCCTGGACACCGGAAAGCCCGTCCCCCGCTGCTGAGCGGGCCCCGCCGCACACCCGCCCCCGAGGCGACCCGCCGCCCCGACCCGCGGCGCTCTGCCCACCGACCCGTGCGGATCCGCCTGCCGACCCGTGCCGGTCTGCCCGCCGACCCGCGTCAACCCGCCGCGTCCCGCGCCACGCCCGCCGACCCGCGCCACCCGCCGCGTCACGCCCGCCGACCCGTCGCGTCCCGCTTGCCGACCCGCCGCGCCACGCCCGGCGATTCGTGCCGGTACGCCGATCCGTCCCGTCGGGCCGCGGCCGTGTCGTCGGCCGCGGCCCGGTGCTCAGTCCTCCTTGATCAGGCCCTCCTCGACCATCCAGTCCTTCGCGACCTCGTGCGGGTCCTCCCCGTCGACGTCGACCTTCGCGTTGAGTTCCTGGGCGACCGCCGTGGTGAGCTTCGCGGTGAGCGGGGCGAGGACCTCCGCCATCTGGGGGTGCTCGCGCATGCTGTCGGAGTTCATCTCGGGCGCGGCGTTGTAGTTGGGGAAGAACTTCTTGTCGTCGGCCAGGGTGACCAGGTCGAGCTCCTTGATCCGCCCGTCGGTGGTGAACACCTCGCCGAGGGTGCACGCGCTGCCGCCGGAGACCTGGGTGTAGACGACCCCGCTGTCCATCGTGCGGATGTTGCCCGACGGGATGGTGAAGCCGTACGTCTTCTCCAGGCCGTTCAGCCCGTCCTCGCGGGAGGCGAACTCCGCCTCGACGCAGATGGTGGCCGCACCCGGGTCCTTCTTCGCGAGTTCGGCGACGTCGGAGAGGGTCTTCAGGCCGTACTTCTCAGCGTTCGCACGGTTCGTGGCGAGCGCGTAGGTGTTGTTGAGGCGGGCCGGCGGCAGCCAGGTGACGCCGTTCTTCGCGTCGGCGTCGCGCACCGCGCGCCACTGGGCCTGCGGGTCCTTGATCGGCTTCGTGTTGCCGAGGTAGGTGATCCACGCGGTGCCGGTGTACTCGTACATGCCGTCCGCCTCGCCCTCCAGGATCGCCTGGCGCGCGCCGACGGAGCCCTGGATGCCGGTCCGGTCGAGGACCTCCGCACCGGCCGCCTTGAAGGCGAGGCCCATCATCGCGCCGAGGATGAGCTGCTCGGTGAACTGCTTGGACGTGACCGTCAGCTGCGCGCCCGCCAGCGGCTCGCCGCGGCCGAGGGTGCCGGGGGAGACGTCGTCGACCATCGGGCTGCCGCTGGTCAGCCCGCAGCCGGCGAGGGTCGCGAGGGCGGTCAGGGCGCCGAGGGCGGCGGCCGGCCGGGTCGCGGTCCTGCCACGCTTGGGAACGCGCATCACGCCTCCAGTCCGCGGGGTCGAAGGAGTCGTTCGGCGAGGGACGCCAGCCAGTCCACGATCAGGGCCAGCGCCACGGTGAGCACCGAGCCGAGGACGAGGACGGGCATCCGCTGGTTGTAGATGCCCGAGCTGATGATGTCGCCGAGCCCGCCGCCACCGCCGAACGTGGCGAGGGTCGCGGTGCCCACGTTCAGCACCAGCGCGGTGCGGACGCCGGCCAGGATCAGCGGCACTGCCAGCGGCAGCTCGACCTTCCGCAGCACGCCGAGCGGCGACATCCCGATGCCCCGCGCCGCGTCGATCAGCCCCGGGTCGGTGGCCTGAAGCCCCGCGATCGTGTTGCTGAGCACCGGCAGCACGGCGTACGCGATGATGCCGATCAGCGCCGGCGTCCGCCCGATGCCCAGCCACACCACGAGCAGCGCGAGCAGCCCGATCGCCGGCACCGCCTGGCCGATGTTCGCCAGCGTCATCACGAAAGGCGACGCCCTGCGCAACGACTTCCGGGTCAGCAGGATCCCGAGCGGGATCGCGATGACCAGCACGAACACCGTCGAGATCACCGTCAGCTGGATGTGCTGCACCAGCGCCGTCTGCACCTTCCCGTCCGAGATCGCGTTCTCGGCCAGCGAGTCCAGGTCCAGGTTGCCGATCCACACCAGCGTCACCGTCAGCACGACGGCGACGAACACGGGCAGCACCACCCACTGCTGCCACGAGATCCGGCGCGGCGCCTTCTCCTTCGCGACGGACCGCGGCTCCCCCTCCCCGTCCTCCCGGCCGGGGGGCAGCGGCGGGTCCGGCTCCTGCGTGCGCTGCGCGGACCGGACGGACTCCCCTTCGGGGGTCTCCTCCGGCGGGGGCGTCATGCGCCCTCCTGGGCCGCGTGGGTGCGGTGGGTGCGGGAGTCGTCGAGGTCGTGGGCGGCCTCGACCGCGGCGAGGCGGTCCGCTTCGAGCATCTCGTGGACGGAGTTCATGAGCGTCTCCATGTCGACGACGCCGATGAACTCGCCGCGCCGGCCGGTGACGGCGACGCGGCCGCCGCTGTCGGTCAGGACGGCCTCCAGCGCGTCGCGCAGGGTGGCCTCGCGGGTGACGGTGTCCTGGACGAGGGTGCCGGCGCGGGCGAGGGAGCCGCGGGCACGCATGAGGTCGCCGCGGCGGAGCCACTTGTACGGGCGGCGACGCTGGTCGAGCAGCAGGATCTCGTTGGCGGAGGACGACCGCAGCTTGTCGAAGATCGACTGCAGCGGGTCGTCGACCGTGACCGTCGGGAACTCCGCGACCTCCACGTCCCGCACCCTGGTCAGGTTCAGCCGCTTGAGCGCCGCGCCCGCGCCGACGAAGCCGGAGACGAAGTCGTCGGCCGGGTTGGTCAGGATCGCCTCGGGGGTGTCGAACTGGGCGATGTGCGACTGCTCGCGCAGCACGGCGATCCGGTCGCCGAGCTTGATCGCCTCGTCGAAGTCGTGGGTGACGAAGACGATCGTCTTGTGCAGCTCCTGCTGCAGCCGGATCAGCTCGTCCTGCAGGTGGTCGCGGGTGATCGGGTCGACCGCGCCGAACGGCTCGTCCATGAGCAGCACCGGCGGGTCCGCGGCGAGCGCCCGGGCCACGCCGACGCGCTGCTGCTGACCGCCGGAGAGCTGGCGCGGGTAGCGGCCCCGGAACTCGCCGGGGTCGAGCCCGACGAGGTCGAGCATCTCCTCCACCCGCGCCTTGATCCGGGACTTCGGCCAGCCGACCATCCGCGGCACCAGCGCGATGTTCTCGGCGACCGTCATGTGCGGGAAGAGCCCCGACGACTGGATCGCGTAGCCGATCTTGCGGCGCAGCTTCACCGGGTCCATGTCGGTGACGTCCTCGCCGTCGATCCGGATCCGGCCGGACGTCGGCTCGATCAGCCGGTTGATCATCTTCAGGGTGGTGGACTTCCCGCACCCCGAGGGGCCGACGAAGATGACCATCTCGCCGGCCGCGATGTCCATGCTGACGCTGTCCACGGCGGGCTGGGCCGAGTTCGGGTAGCGCTTGGTGAGGTTCTCCAGCTGGATGCTCGCCCCGCCGACGCCCGCCGCGGAGCCGGAGCCGGAGCCGGAGCCGGACCCCGTCCCGCCCGTCTTCGCCCCGCCGGCCACGGTGCTGCCGCTGATCTGTTCAGACACGGATACCCCTGGAGATGGTCAGTCGTCCGATCAGGACGTACGCGGCGTCGAAGAGCAGGGCGAGGATCACGATGCCGAGCGTCCCGGCGAGCACCTGGTTGAGCGCGTTGACGCTGCCCAGCGCGGAGATCCCGCGGAAGATCAGCGTGCCCAGGCCGGGCCCCGAGGCGAACGCGGCGATGGCGGCGATGCCCATCAGCATCTGGGTGGCGACCCGGATCCCGGTCAGGATCGGCGGCCACGCGAGCGGCAGCTCGATCCGCACCAGCCGTGCGAGCCGGGACATCCCGATCCCCGTCGCCGCGTCCACCAGGTTCGGGTCGACGCCGCGCAGCCCCACGATCGCGTTGCGGACGATCGGCAGGAGCCCGTACAGGACCAGCGCGATCATCGTCGGCGCGACGCCGAGCCCCACGACGGGGATCAGCAGACCGATCAGGGCGAGGGAGGGGATCGTCAGGATCGACGAGGTGGTGACCGTCGCCAGGTTCGCCGCCCACTCCCTGCGGTAGGCGACCACGGCGATGAGGACACCGATCACGGTGGCGATGACCATCGCCTGGAACACCGCGCTCGCGTGCTGGTAGGCGTCCACCAGGAGCTGCTGCCAGCGCGCGCCGAGATACTCCCAGAAGTTCACGGATGCATCACCTCCCTGCCCGGGGACGTTCGGTCAGGGGTCCCTTTCGGCCCCGGACGACGTCTCACCAGATAGATGTCCATTGAAACCTTCGGAAAAGCCCAGGTCAGGAATCTCCCGACGCCTGTTCCACCAGCGGGATGATCCGCGGCGGAACGGGGTTCTCCATGACGATCGCCGTGGAGGCCCGGACGATCCCATCGAAACCCACCACCCGGTCGATCACCCGCTGGAGATCGGCGTTGGAGCGGGCGACGAGGCGGCAGAGCATGTCGCCGTGGCCGGTCGTGGTGTGCAGTTCGAGCACCTCGGGCACGGACGCCAAGTGGGTCCGCACGTCCGCCCCTTGGCCCTGTTTGATCTCCAGCGTGGCGAACGCGGTGACCGGGTAGCCGAGCGCGGCGGGGTCCACGTCGGGTCCGAAGCCGCGGATGACTCCGTTCGACTGAAGCCGGTCCAACCGCGCCTGGACCGTCCCGCGCGCCACGCCGAGCCGGCGGGACGCCTCCAGGACGCCGATCCGCGGCTCGCGGGCGAGCAGCACGATGAGCCGGCCGTCGAGTCCGTCGATACGCATGTGCCCTCCGTGACGCTGGTCACCCTGTACAGATGTGGTCCCCAGCTTGGCCCGTCCCTGGGCACATTGCCCAGCCGGAACGCGAACTGTTGCGCACTGTGCGGGGCGGGGGGACGCTTCGCCCATGACTGAGACCACGCACACCGCCGCCCCCGCCTCCGCGCGCGAGGCCGACCCCTTCCCGGTGAAGGGCATGGACGCCGTCGTCTTCGCCGTGGGCAACGCCAAGCAGGCCGCGCACTACTACTCCACCGCGTTCGGCATGAAGCTGGTCGCCTACGCCGGTCCCGAGACCGGCACCCGCGAGACCGCGTCGTACGTGCTGACCAACGGGTCGGCCCGGTTCGTGCTCACCTCCGTCATCAAGCCGGCCACCGACCACGGCCGCTTCCTCGCCGCGCACGTCGCCGCGCACGGGGACGGCGTCGTCGACCTCGCCATCGAGGTCCCCGACGCGCGCGCGGCCTACGCGTACGCCGTCGCGCACGGGGCGAAGGGCCTCGAGGAGCCCTACGAGGTCAAGGACGAGCACGGCGTCGTCGTCCTCGCCGCGATCGCCACCTACGGCGAGACGCGGCACACGCTCGTCGAGCGGCGCGACTACGAGGGCGTGTACCTGCCGGGGTACGTGGCCGCCGACCCGATCGTCGAGCCGCCGGCCAAGCGGACGTTCCAGGCGATCGACCACTGCGTGGGGAACGTCGAGCTCGGGCGGATGAACGAGTGGGTGGCGTTCTACAACCAGGTCATGGGCTTCACCAACATGAAGGAGTTCGTCGGCGACGACATCGCGACGGAGTACTCCGCGCTGATGTCCAAGGTCGTCGCCGACGGGACGCTCAAGGTCAAGTTCCCGATCAACGAGCCGGCGGTCGCGAAGAAGAAGTCGCAGATCGACGAGTACCTGGAGTTCTACGGCGGGGCGGGCGTGCAGCACATCGCGCTCGCGACGAACGACATCGTCGCGTCCGTCCGGGCGATGCGGGCCGCGGGCGTCCGCTTCCTCGACACGCCGGACTCGTACTACGACACGCTCGGGGAGTGGGCGGGGGAGACGCGCGTCCCCGTCGAGACCCTGCGCGAGCTGAAGATCCTCGTCGACCGGGACGAGGACGGGTACCTGCTGCAGATCTTCACCAAGCCGGTGCAGGACCGGCCGACGGTCTTCTTCGAGATGATCGAGCGGCACGGGTCCATGGGCTTCGGCAAGGGCAACTTCAAGGCGCTCTTCGAGGCGATCGAGCGGGAACAGGAGAAGCGCGGCAACTTGTGACGGTTGCATCCGCGCCTTTCGCGGCTGCGCCGCGGGTACCGGGCTCCGCCCGGCGGCCTCAAACGCCGGCCGGGCTGGAAAGGGGGACCTGGCTGTGGGCAGGCCGTTCCGCAGGGCGGAACGGGTGGGCACAGCCCGACGTGCCCAGCGCAAGCGACCGCACCCCGCGCCATCGTTGCCCCCGCCCCGCAGGGGCGCCTCGCGGCTCCGCCGCGCGTACCGGGCTCCGCCCGGTGGCCTCAATCGCCGGCCGGGCTGAGATTTTTTTGCGGCTGACGCCGCCCCCCGCTGTGGGCAATCGTGCCGCAGGGCGGCACGGGTGGGCACAGCCCACAGTGCCAAGGGAAGCGTTGTTCGCACCCGCCCCGTTCGCCCCCCCCCGCGGCG
>NZ_JBHWZH010000155.1:0-12631 GCF_042728285.1 Streptomyces sp. NPDC060194
GACCCGCACGGGTCCGGCCCCCTCGGGCGTCCCCTCACGACAGCAGCCGCTGCTCCTTCGCCACCGCCACCGCCCCCGCCCGGGTGTCGACGCCGAGCTTGTCGTAGATGCGCCCCAGGTGCGTCTTGACGGTCGCCTCGCTGATGAACAGCGCGCGGGCGATGTCCCGGTTGCCGAGCCCCTGGGAGAGCTGCGCGAGGATGTCGCGCTCCCGGTCGGTGAGGGTGGGACGGGGCCTGCGCATCCGGTCCATGACACGGCTGGCGACGGGCGCGGAGAGCGTCGTACGGCCCTGGGCGGCGGCGTGGATCGCCGTGAACAGCTCCTCGGGGCGCTCGGCCTTGAGAAGGTAACCGGTGGCGCCCGCGTCGATGGCGCGGGTGATGTCGGCGTCGGTGTCGTACGTGGTCAGGACGAGGACGTGCACGCCGGTCGCGGCGATCCGGCGGGTGGCCTCCACGCCGTCGATGCCGGGGCCGAGCTGAAGGTCCATCAGGACGACGTCGGGGCGCAGCTTCGCGGCCGCCGCGACGGCCTCCTCGCCGCTGCCCGCCTCGCCCGCGATCTCGATCCGCGGCTCGCTGCCGAGCAGTGCGAGCAGGCCCGCGCGGACGACGGCGTGGTCGTCGCAGAGCAGCACGCGCACGGGGGCGCCCTCAGGGGTGGCGGTGGGCCCGGGGCCTGCGGGGCTGTCGGTCACGGTGTCGTCTCCAGGGGGATGGCGGCCGAGAGCACCGTGCCCTCGCCCGGCGCGGACTCCAGGGTGAGGCTGCCGCCGAGCTGCCGCACCCGGGCGCGCATCGCGGGCAGCCCGTGCCCCCGCACGCCCGCAGGGTCGGCGGCGGGGCCGGCGACCGCGTCGAGCGGGTCGAAGCCGCGGCCGTCGTCGGCGACGTCGAGGACGACCTGGTCGCCGAGGTAGCTCAGCGTCAGCGCGGCGGTGCGGGCGCCGGCGTGCTCGCGCACGTTGGCCAGCGCCCCCTGGGCGATGCGCAGCAGCGCGGACTGCACGCGGTCGGGCAGGGGCAGCGGGGTGCCGTCGACGTGGCAGCGCACGCTGAGGGTCGTCTCGCGTGCGGCGAGCGCCGCCAGGGCGGCGTCCAGGCCGCCGCCGTCGGCGAGGTCGGAGGGGGCGAGGTCGTGGACGAAGCGCCTCGCCTCGGCGAGGTTGCGCTCGGCGATCGACGCGGCGGTGCGGACGTGGCCCCGCGCGGCGGCCCCGTCGGCGTCCCAGAGCCGGTCGGCGGCCTGGAGGAGCATCTGCTGGCTGGACAGGCCCTGGGCGAGCGTGTCGTGGATCTCCATCGACAGCCGCTCGCGCTCCGCGAGCGTGCCCTCCCGGCGCTCGGTGGCGGCGAGCCGCTCCGCCTGCCGCTCCATGTGCACGAAGACGGCGGTGGCGAGCGCGGCGACGGCCGGCGGGGCGAGGAGCAGGTTCGGGTCGAAGCCGTCGGCGAGCCGCAGCTGGGCGGCGACCACGAACGCGGTGAGCAGCCCGATCAGGGCGAGCGCCCCCCGCATCGGCAGCAGGCGCAGCCCGGTGTAGAACAGCGGCACCGCGCACCAGGCGAAGCTCGGCGCGAGCACCACGAGCACCATCCACACCGCGACGGTCGCGCCGAGCACCACCAGCGGCCGCCGCAGCCGCGGCCCGACCGCGTAGAGCACCGCGAGGGCGATGCTCAGGCCGACCACCCACGGGGTGCGCGCCTCGCCGGGGTGGCGCAGGAGGAAGCGGGCGAGGGACGCGCCCAGCAGCAGGAAGAACGCGGTGTGCAGGACGGCGGCGAGCCAGCGGGCGTCGGGGTCCCGCGCGGGGGCCCGGACGTCCCGGTCGGCGTCGGCCCGGTCGGGGGCGTCGCTGCTGGTCGTACGGCTCATGCCGCCATCGTCGCCCCAAGGACCCGCCCTCGCATCAACCGATCGGCTGACCCGGCTGTCGACCGTCGCGGCGACGGGCGGGGACCGACTCCGGGCCCAGGATCGACAGCAGCGGAAGGAACGGCGGGAACCCCGCCCCCGTGAACCCCGCGCAGACCCGTCCACCCCGCGATCCCCCGATGGAGACCGTCATGAAGCACGCGAACACCAAGAAGACGTCCCTCCGCACCCGCGTCCTGGTCGGCGGCGTCGCCGCCGGCGCGCTGGCGGCCGGCACGTTCGGCGCGGTCTCCGCGACCGCCGCCCCGTCCGCCCCGGCGGCCGTCTCCGCGGACGCGGCCAACCGCAACCTGCAGGAGTCGACGCACCTGACCGTCGCCGCCGCGACCAAGGCCGCGCAGGCCACCCTGGACGCCGCGAAGAAGGACGGCCAGCGCGTCTCCGTCGCCGTCGTCGACCGCAACGGCAACACCGTCGTCACCCTGCGCGGCGACGGCGCGGGCCCGCAGTCCTACGCGTCGGCCGAGAAGAAGGCGTTCACCGCCGTGTCATGGAACGCGCCGACCTCCGAGCTGGCCAAGCGCCTGGAGCAGGCCCCGAACCTGAAGGACATCCCCGGCACCCTGTTCCTGGCCGGCGGTGCGCCGGTCAAGGCCAAGGGCGCCCCGATCGCCGGCATCGGCGTCGCCGGCGCACCGAGCGGCGACCAGGACGAGAAGTTCGCCCAGGCGGGTGTCGCGGCGCTCGCCCGCTGACCACCCGTACCCGAACGCAGCGGCCCGGGGCCCCACCCCCGGGCCGTCCGCACACCCCAGGAGACCCCGTGCCCGCCATACGACGTCCGCTCCTCGCCGCCCTCGGCCTGCTGGCCGTCCTTACGGGCTGCTCCCCGGACCCCGGCCCCGACACCGCGGCGCCCGAGCGGACCGCGACGTCGGGGAGGGCCTCCGGGGAGTCCCCCAAGGCGTCGGCGTCCCGTGAGGCCGCGGTCGGCGACCGCGCCGGCACCCTCCTGGTGGCCGATTTCGGCGCCGACACCGTCACCTTCGTCGACCCCGACCGCGGCGCCACCGGCTCGGTCCGCGTCGGCACCGCGCCCTACGGACTCGTGGTCGGGTCCGACGGGCGCGCCTGGGTGGCCACCGCTCAGGGCGTCGCCGTCGTCGACACCGACAAGCGCGAGCGTCTCGCGCTGATCCCCTACACCACCGACACGGGCCCGGTGACGACCGGCGAGTACCGCGGCGGCGGCATGGGCATCGCGCTCTCCGACGACGGCGGACACGTCTACGTCGGCGTCAACGTGCCCGGCGGGCGGGGGACGCTCGAAGTCGTCGACACGGAGGCGTACGACGTCGTCGACACCGCGCCGGTCGGCAGACGGCCGTTCGACGTCGACGTCTCACCCGACGGCCGCACCGTCTACACCACCGACCACGACTCGTTCTCCGTCACCGCCGTCGACACCCGCACCATGCGGCCGCGCACCTTCGAGGTCGCGCCGTACGGCACCGAGGGCGGCCTCGGCTCGTGGCTCAAGCCGCACTACGCCGCCGTCCGCCCGTCCGACGGGCGCCTGCTGCTGCCCTTCGAGGGCGAGCGGCTGGCCGTCCTCGACCCGGACTCCGGCGACGTCTCCGTCGAGCGGATGACGGCGGACACCCACCAGCACGGCGTCACCGCGACCCCCGACGGCACCCTCTACGTCGTCGGCACCGGCCCGATCGACCCGTCCGAGGACAGGGGCCCCTCCCTCACCGTCCGCGCCCCCTCCGGCGACGAGCGCGTCATCCCGCTGGAGGGCCCGCACGAGTCCGTCGCGGTCTCCCTCGACGGCGGCACCGCGTACGTCGGCGGGGGCTTCACACGGGACGGGTACTGGGACGGCGTCACCGTCGTCGACCTGGAGTCGGGCGGCACCCGGCGGGTGGAGGCGGGCAGCAGGCCGCTGGGGATCGCGGTGCTGCCGCGGTAGCGGCCTGCGGCGCGGCCCCCCGGTCCGCCCCCGTGGGACCATCGCTACGTGCTCGACATCGGCTACTCCCTCTCCCGCCGCTTCCCCGATCCCCCGCAGACGGACTACGCCCGCGCGGACACCCGGTCGCTGCGGCACGACCTGTTCTGCGGGGACGTGTACCTCGCGGACACGAAGGCGGACCGGGAGCTGTCCACAGCCTGGGGATGGGTGCCGGTGCTCGACTTCGCGTGGGCGCTGTGCGACATCGTCGAGCAGCTCGACCGGGACCCGCGCGGGAGCCGCGCCGCGCGCCCCCAGTACGCGGAGCTGGACTTCACCGAGTCCCCCGACCGCATGCTCTTCGAGCGCCGGTTCGGCCTCGTGGACGTCGAGGCCGACTGGATGCCGGCCGAGGAGCCCCCGCTGACGTTCAGCCACCGCCTGCTGCGGCGGGAGGCGCGGGACTTCCTCCAGGACGTCGTCGCCGATCTGTGCGACCTCCACGAGGGGCTCGCGGACAACCCCGTCGTCTGGACCCTCCAGGCCCGCTTCCCCCGCGTCTGAGCAGCCGGCGTCGGAGCGTCCGGGCGTCGGGGAACGCGCCCCCTAGTCCTCCACCCGCACCCCGATCTGCGCCGCGAACACCGGCGCCAGCTCGATCAGCTGGGCGGCGCTGATGACCGCGCCGGCGAGGCGGTCGGCGCCCCGGGCGATCTCCAGGCGGGCGACGCCCCGCAGGTCGACGTCCCTGAGGACCGCGCCCGTGAGGTCGACCCCCGCGAGGACGCAGCCGCGGAAGTCGACGCGCTCCAACCGCGCCCCGCCGAAGTCCGGTTCGTTGAGCACGACCCCGTCGAAGACGACGTCCCGCAGGCGCGCCTCGCGCAGGTTCAGGTAGTCGATCTTCCCGCCGCGGACGAGGACCCGCTCCAGCTCCGCCCCGTGCAACTGGGTCCCGCCGAGCCGGGGCTCCAGGACCTCCACGTCCCGCAGCGACGCCTGCGCCAGGTCCGTCCCCACCCCGGTGAGCCCGCTCAGCACCGAGTCGATGAAGCGCGCCCGGGTCAGCCGCGCCTCGCCCACCGCGCAGTCCCGCACCCCGCAGTCCAGGAACCGCGCGCCCGCCCCGTCCTGCCCGGCGAGATCGAGTCCCTCGAAGCCCACGCCGTCGTAGTCCCCGTCCGGCTCCAGTCCCCCTCCCTCGAACGGCAGCAGCTCCGGCAACAGCACCGCAGGCTGCCGCGCCGCCGCGACCCGCGTCCTCGTGCTCCTCGTGACCATGCACCCCATGGTGACCCACGCCACTGACAACGCCCCTCGACCCCTGTCACGCCCGGGCCCGCCGCCCTGTCCCGTGAGGGAGACCCCCGCGAGAACGGAGCCCCTCCCATGAGCAGCACGCCCCACGTCACCGTCGTCGGCGCCGGCCTGGCCGGACTGGCCGCCGCGGTCACCGCCGCCGAACGGGGTGCGCCGGTCGTCGTCCACGAGGCCCACCGGACCGTCGGCGGGCGCGCCCGGACGGCGCAGGTCCCGTACCGGACGAACGACGGCCCGCACGCGCTCTACAGGAAGGGCCCGCACTTCGCCTGGCTCAAGGAGCGCGGTCTGCTGGAGCCGATCGCCGTGCTGCCCCTCAAGGAGGGGGCCCGGCTGCGGTTCCACCGGAAGGGCTCCCTTCGCCGCACGCCCCCGCCGGGTCTTCTGCGGCTCGTCGTGCGCCGCGCGGAGCGCGCCCCGGTCGACCAGGACTTCCACACCTGGGCGAGCGGGCTCGTCGGTCCCGCGAACGCCCGCGCCGCCGCCCACTTCGCCGCCGTCGCCCTGTTCCACCACGATCCGGGCGCCCTGTCGGCCGCGTTCGTCCAGGAGCGGCTGCGGCGTGCCGCCGCCGTCCCCCCGGAGGCGCGCTACCCGGTCGGCGGCTGGGGGCCCCTCGCCGAGCGGATGGCCGCGTACGCGCGGCGTCTCGGGGTGCGGATCGAGACCGGCAGCCGGGTGGACCCGCTGCCCGTCGACGAGGGACCCGTCGTCGTCGCGACCGCCCTGCCCGCCGCCGCACGGCTCCTCGGGGACGCCTCCCTGACGGGTGTATCCGGCCGCACCGTCCTGCTCGACCTCGGCCTGCGCGCCGAGCGGGGGGATCTCTTCGCCGTCTCCGACCTGGACGCGCCCGGCTGGATCGAGCGCTTCACCGCCCAGGACCCCGCCCTCGCCCCGCGCGGCGCATCACTCCTCCAAGGACAGGTCCCGATCGCCCCGCACGAGTCCAAGGCCGACGGCGTCGCCCGCGCGGAGCGCCTCCTGGACCTCGGCTTCCCCGGCTGGCGCGAGCGCACCACCCACCGCGCGGAGGCGCTGAGCGACGGCCGTACGGGGGCGCTCGACCTGCCCGGCACCACCTGGCGCGACCGGCCCGCCGTCGACCGCGGCGACGGCGTGTTCCTGGCGGGCGACCAGGTCGCCGCACCGGGGGTCCTCAGCGAGGTGTCCTTCGCCAGCGGTGTCCGCGCCGGGAGGCTGGCCGCGGAGCGCGCCCTCGCGGCCCGGACCGCCGCTTGACCTCAAGCGCGGTCGAGGTACGAGGCTGGTCCCCACGGGGCGGTCCCGCCCGGACCGCACACCACGACCCCGGGGGGACCCCTCATGCCCAGCACACCGCCGACGGCCGCCGGCGAGCCGTCCACCATGTACGCGATCCGCCTGCACGCCCACGGGCCGGCCGAGAACCTCGTCCACGAGCGCGTGCCGACCCCGCGCCCCGCCCCGGGACAGGTCCGGATCGCCGTCGCCGCGGCCGGCGTCCACCTCGTCGACACCGCGCTCCGCGAGGGCCTGCCCGGCCCGTTCCCCGCCCCGCCGCTGCCGACGGTCCCCGGCCGGGAGGTGGCGGGAACGGTCGACGCCCTCGGCGCGGGCACCGATCCGTCCTGGCTCGGCCGCCGGGTCGTCGCCCACTTCGGGATGCCCGCCCCGGGCGCGCCCCCGCTCGCCGGCGGCTACGCCGAGTACGCCGTCGTGGACGCCGGGAGGCTGCACGCGCTGCCCGACCGGCTCGGCGCGGCGGAGGCCGTCGCCATGGTCGGCACCGGCCGCACCGCCCTGGGCATCCTGCAGTTCGCCGACGCCGGACCGGGGACGGTCGCGATCGTGCCCGCGGCGGCCGGCGGGATCGGCACGCTCCTCGTGCAGCACCTCAAGCACGCCGGGGCGACCGTCGTCGGCCTCGCGGGCGGCCCCGGGAAGACCGGCCGGGTCCGTGCGAACGGCGCGGACCTCGCGGTCGACTACCGGCGCGACGACTGGTCACGCGGGGTGCGCGCGTTCCTCGGCGAGCGCCGCGCGGACGTCGTCTTCGACTCCGTCGGCGGCGGCGTCGGCCGCGCGGCCGTCGATCTGCTCGGCCCGGGCGGCCTGCACCTCGTCTTCGGCTGGTCGGGCGAGGGGCTGCGCGACGGCGGCCCGCTGACGTTCACCGAGGAGGAGCTCTCCGCGCGGGGCATCACCTCGACGATCGTGCTGGGACCGCCGATGCTCCGGAAGGCCGGCGGCGACCTGCGCGTACTGGAGACCCGCGCACTCGATGCCGCCGCCTCCGGCGTGCTGCGGCCCGCCGTCCAGCACTACCCCCTCGCACAGGCGGCGGAGGCGCACCGCGACCTGGAGACGCGGGCGACGGTCGGCAAGGTCGTCCTGGAGCCGTGACGCACGCCCGCGCGGGCGTGCGCCGCGGAACGCGCTCTAGGAGCCCAGTGCCGTGAGCGCGTCGTCCGTCAGCCGGTACACCGTCCACTCGTCCTGCGGGCGCGCGCCGAGCGCCTTGTAGAAGCCGATCGACGGCTCGTTCCAGTTCAGGACGGCCCACTCCAGGCGCTCGTACCCCCGCTCGACGCACACCGTCGCCAGCTGCTTCAGCAGTGCCTTGCCGTACCCGCCGCCGCGCAGCTCCGGGCGGACGTAGAGGTCCTCCAGGTAGATGCCGTGCACCCCGCGCCAGGTGGAGAAGTTCAGGAACCAGAGGCAGAAGCCGGCCGTCTCCCCCTCGTCGGTCACCGCGAGGTACGCGTACGCGGCGGGGCGCTCGCCGAAGAGCGCCTCGCGCAGCTGCTCCGGGGTGGCGCGCGCCTCGTCCTCGGCCTTCTCGTAGACGGCGAGTTCGCGGATCATCGCGTGGATCTCGGGGACGTCCTCGACGGTGGCTTCTCGAATCATCCCCGCAGGATAGGACGCCCGCCGGCCTCGGTGGTGCGCGCGGGCGGTGGGCGGCCGGGCGGTGGGCGGCCGGGCGGGACGGTAAGGGGCGGGCCCCCAGGGCATCGCCCCTTACCGGTGCCGGCCGCACGCCCGGTAAGGGTCGCCCCTCCCGGACACCGCCCCTTACCCGCGCACCACGCCCCCGCGTTTACCGCCCGCGCAGCACCGCCCCGATCTCCACGCACTCCCCCGGCAGCCGGTCGCCCGCCGCCACCGCCCACAGGGAGCTCTCCAGGACGCGCCCCAGGGTCCACGCCCTGGCCCGCTCCCGGTCGAGCCCCAGGACGTCGACCAGCACGTCGAAACGCTCCCGCAGCCGCCCCTCCCCGATGCGGTTGCGCAGGGCGGGCATCAGCTCGTACCCCGGGTCGCCGCGGAGCGGCTTGGGGTCGATCGCGACCCACGCGGCGCCGGGGCCGTCCCCGCGCGTGAGCACGTTCTCGAAGTGCAGGTCCCAGTGCAGCAGCCGGTCGCCCGGCTCACCGGCGACCTCGCGGACGGCCGCCGCGCAGTCCTCGACCAGCCGCCGCTCGCGCTCGTCCGCCAGGGCCCGCACCGCCCGCGGCACGCCCTCCAGCATCCGCGCGGCGATCCCGCCCAGCGACCGCATCCCCGAAGGCGCGGGGACGGCGTTCAGCCGCACGAGCAGCTCGCCGACGACCCTCGTCCCGGCGACGACGTCCTGGACCCCGTTCAGATCGCGCGGGGAGAGGCGTTCCAGGAGCATCGTCCCGGTGGCCGCGTCGTGGTCGAGCAGCCGGACGGCGCCGTCGCCGCCCCACGCCCGCAGCGCGGCCGGCTCGCCCTCCGTCTCGCCGTCCACCGCCTGCAGCTTGAGCACGGCCGGCGCCCCGTCCGCCCGCCGCACCGGCAGCACGAGCGCCGCCACACCGTGCATCGCCGGGCCGTCGACCGACAGCCGCCACCGCGCCAGGAACGTCTCGATCCGCTCCGGCAGCGCGTCCAGGAACGCCTGTCCGCCGAACCCCCGCTGCGAGGCCGCGAACCGGGCCGGGATCTCGATCACGCCGTCATCGTAGGGATCGCGCAGCGGACGGCGGAAGCGGATAACGAATCCCTTGGTACCGTCCCCGCACGGGGCCGAGCAGCGGCGGAAGGACGAGCACCATGAGCACGGTCACCAACGGCGGCATATCGTTCTGGCACGGCGACCAGGGCGCGCCCGAGCCCCGCGCACCGCTCCCCGGGGACACGACCGCGGACGTCTGCGTCGTCGGCGGCGGGTACACCGGCCTGTGGACGGCGTTCTACCTCAAGAAGGCCGCCCCGTCGCTGAACGTCACCGTCCTGGAGGGCAGGTTCTGCGGTTACGGGGCCTCCGGTCGCAACGGCGGCTGGCTCTACAACGGCATCGCGGGCCGCGACCGGTACGCCAAGCTGCACGGCCACGACGCCGCCGTCGCCCTCCAGCAGGCGATGAACGACACCGTCGCCGAGGTCGCCCGCGTCTGCGCCGAGGAGGGCGTCGACGCCGACCTGCACCGGGGCGGCGTCCTGGAGGTCGCCCGCACCCCCGCCCAGCTCACCCGCCTCAAGGCGTTCCACGCGCACGAACTCGCCCACGGCGAGAAGGACCGCGAGCTGTACGGCGTCCGCGAGACGGCCGCCCGCATCCGCGTCGACGGCGCGCTCGGCTCCTCCTGGACCCCGCACGGCGCGCGCCTGCACCCCGTCAAGCTCGTCCGCGGGCTCGCCGCCGCCGTCGAGAGGCTCGGCGTGACGATCCACGAGCACACCCCCGTCACCGCGATCGGCGCACGGCACGCCACGACCCCCTACGGCACCGTCCGCGCCCCTTATGTGCTGCGTTGCACCGAGGGCTTCACCGCGAACCTGGAGGGCGAGAAGCGCACCTGGCTGCCGATGAACTCCTCCATGGTCGTCACCGCGCCGCTCAGCGACGCCCAGTGGGACGCGATCGGCTGGGACGGCCGCGAGACGCTCGGCGACATGGCGCACGCGTACATGTACGCCCAGCGCGCCGCCGACGGCCGGATCGCCCTCGGCGGCCGCGGCAAGCCGTACCGCTACGGCTCGCGCACCGACCACGACGGCCGCACGCAGGCCGCCACCGTCACCGCCCTGCGCGACCTGCTCGTGCGCTTCTTCCCCGCCCTCGCCGACACCCCGGTCACCCACGCCTGGTCCGGCGTCCTCGGCGTCCCGCGCGACTGGTGCGCCACCGTCACCCTCGACCGCGCCACCGGCCTCGGCTGGGCCGGCGGCTACGTCGGCTCCGGCGTCGCCACCGCGAACCTCGCGGGCCGCACCCTCGCCGACCTGGTCCGGCTCGACTCCGGCGAGTCCGGCCCCACCCCGCTCACCACGCTCCCCTGGGTCGGCCACCGCGTCCGCCGCTGGGAGCCCGAGCCCTTCCGCTGGCTCGGCGTCCAGGCCCTGTACGCCGCCTACCGCGAGGCCGACCGCCGCGAGACCACCACCACCCACCCCCTCGCCACCCTCGCCGACCGTATCTCCGGCCGCCACTGACCCACCCCGGCGCCCAGGCACCAACGGCATGCGACCCTGACCGACCCCGCCTACACTCCCCCGATGACCGCCCCCGACCTCTCCCCCCGCGACCTCGCCGGCGCCTGGCGCATCGTCGCCTCGACGTTCCCGATGTGGACCGGCGGGCGGCGCACCGAGGCGACGTTCACCTACACGCCCCTGCCCGACGCGCCGGACGGTGCGGGCCGCATGCGGGACGAGGTGGCCTACCGCACCCGGCGCGGCGCTCCGCGCCGCATCCGCGGCACGGACACCCGCCTCCCGCGGCCGGGCACCGTCTACCGGTGGCGGGGATCGGGGCTGCTCGCGCCCCTGACCAGCACCTGGTCGGTGACGGAGGTGTCGGACGACGCGACCTGGGCGGTCATCGCCTTCTCCCCGTCCCTGGTCACCCCCGCCGGCGCGGACGTCGTCCTGCGCCCGTCGGCGCTGAGCGATCCGGCCGTCCTCCAGGCCGCCCGCATCGTGGCCCGCCGGCTGGGCGCGACACCCCTCGGCCCCCTCGCGCCCTGAGCGCGGGCACGAAAAGAGCCAGGCCACGACATCCGCGACCTGGCTCCACCGAGCCCCCTGTCGGATTCGAACCGACGACCTACGCATTACAAGTGCGTTGCTCTGGCCAGCTGAGCTAAGGAGGCGTGCCGGAGCAGTCTAACCGCAGGGGGGTGTGACGAGGATCGGGATTTTGGGGGGTCCAGGAGTGCTGACAGACCGGGTGAGCGGCGGGTACGGTCACGGCAGGTTCACCCAGGTGGCCTACACCACTTCACCTTCCACTCGGATCGTCCGGCACGTTCCTGCCGGTAGAAGGAGCGCACCACCATGGCATCTGTCACGTTCGACAAGGCGACCCGTGTGTACCCCGGGTCGACGAAGCCCGCCGTCGACCAGCTGGACCTCGAGGTCGCGGACGGCGAGTTCCTCGTCCTCGTCGGCCCCTCCGGCTGCGGCAAGTCCACCTCGCTGCGCATGCTCGCGGGGCTCGAGGACGTCAACGGCGGTGCGATCCGGATCGGCGACCGCGACGTCACGCACCTGCCGCCGAAGGACCGGGACATCGCGATGGTGTTCCAGAACTACGCGCTGTACCCGCACATGACCGTCGCGGACAACATGGGCTTCGCCCTGAAGATCGCCGGCGTCAACAAGGCGGAGATCCGCGCGAAGGTCGAGGAGGCCGCGAAGATCCTCGACCTGACCGAGTACCTGGACCGCAAGCCGAAGGCGCTCTCCGGCGGTCAGCGCCAGCGTGTGGCGATGGGCCGCGCGATCGTGCGCGAGCCGCAGGTGTTCCTCATGGACGAGCCGCTGTCGAACCTCGACGCCAAGCTCCGCGTCTCCACCCGTACGCAGATCGCCTCGCTGCAGCGCCGCCTCGGCATCACCACCGTGTACGTCACGCACGACCAGGTCGAGGCCATGACGATGGGCGACCGCGTCGCGGTCCTCAAGGACGGTCTGCTGCAGCAGGTCGACAGCCCGCGCAACATGTACGACCGCCCGGCGAACCTGTTCGTCGCGGGCTTCATCGGCTCGCCGGCGATGAACCTGGTCGAGGTCCCGATCACGGACGGCGGCGTCAAGTTCGGCAACAGCGTCGTGCCGGTCTCCCGCGAGGCGCTGGGCGCCGCGAAGGACAAGGGCGACACGACGGTCACGGTCGGCGTGCGCCCCGAGCACTTCGACATCGTCGAGCAGGGCGGCGAGGCCGTGTCGAGCCTGTCGAAGGACGCCGCGGACGCGCCCGCGGGCCTCGCGGTGACGGTCAACGTCGTCGAGGAGCTCGGCGCCGACGGCTTCGTCTACGGCACGGCCGAGGTCGGCGGCGACCTGAAGGACCTCGTCGTCCGCGTCAACGGCCGCTCGGTGCCGGAGAAGGGCGCCACGCTGCACGTCGTGCCGCGCCCGAACGAGCTGCACGTCTTCTCGACGTCGACGGGCGAGCGCCTCGCCGACTGACGTCGCACGCGACGCCGTTGAGGGAAGGGCCCCGCACTCCGGTGCGGG
>NZ_JBHWZH010000156.1:0-12617 GCF_042728285.1 Streptomyces sp. NPDC060194
TTTTTTTAAATGAGCCTGGGGGGCCCCCCCCGGCCGCGGGGGGGGGCTTTTCCCGCGGGGGGGGGGGTGTCCCCCGCCGTGGGGGCGGATGTTTCACGTGAAACATCCGCCCCCTCGGGCATGTGCCGCGGCCCGAGGCCCGGCCCGACGGCCTCAGTTCGTGCCGATCTTCGCCAGCAGGTCCACGATCCGCTCCTGCGCCTCCGCACTCGTCGACCGCTCCGCCAGGAACAGCACCGTCTCCCCGGACGCGAGGCGCGGAAGCTGGTCCGGAGTGATGTCCGCGGCCGTGTAGACGACCAGCGGCGTGCGGTTCAACTGCCCGTTCGCCCGCAGCCAGTCGACGATCCCGGCCTGGCCGCGGCGGACCTGCGACAGGTCCATCACCACCAGGTTCGGCCGGGTCTGCGCGGCCAGCTGCACACCGTCCTCGTCCCCGGCGGCCCGCGCGACCTGCATCCCGCGCCGCTCCAGGGTCTCCGTCAGCGCGGCCGCGATCTCCGCGTGCTCCTCCACGAGCAGCACCCGCGGCGGGTGCTGCTCGCTGTCGCGCGGCGCGAGCGCCTTCAGCAGCACCGCCGGGTCCGCCCCGTACGCCGCCTCCCGCGTCGCCTGCCCGAGCCCCGCGGTGACCAGCACCGGGACCTCGGCGGTGACGGCCGCCTGGCGCAGCGACTGCAGCGCGGTACGGGTGATCGGACCGGTCAGCGGGTCGACGAAGAGCGCCGCCGGGAAGGCCGCGATCTGAGCGTCCACCTCCTCGCGCGAGTGCACGACGACGGGCCGGTAGCCGCGCGCGGTCAGCGCCTGCTCGGTCGACGGGTCCGGCGCGGGCCACACCAGGAGCCGCCGCGGGTTGTCGAGCGGCTCCGGCGGCAGCTCGTCGTCCATCGGCTGCGGCACCGGCCGCTGCGCGACCTCGACCGCGCCGTTCGGCCCGTCGAGCGGCTCCGGGCCCTCGCCGCTGCCGGCGACCGGCGCGCCTATGGCGTACGAACGCCCCTCGGGCGGCGTCTGCCCGAGCCGCGCCTGCGCGGCGGGGGGCGTGGCCTGCGGCGCCGGCGTCGGCGTCGGCTCGTCCTCGGCGGGGGGCGCGGCCAGCTTGCGCCGGCGGCCCGAACCGGAGCCGCCCGGCGTGGCCGGGGTGGCGCCGGGGCGCTGCTCGCCGCCCGGCCGCGCGTACGGCACGCCCTGACCCAGCGTGCGCACGCTGATCGGGCGGCCGTGCGACTGCCCGGGGCCGGGCTCGCCGGCCGGCGCGGCCGGGGGCGCGGCCAGCGGGCGCACCCGGTGCGCGGTCGCGGGGCGGGGGTGCTCGGGCGCGGCGGTGCTGCTCGTCGGGCCCGCGGGCTGCTGGACGGGCGCGGTCCCGTTCACGCCGCTCGGGTGCGGCGCGTCGGCCGCCGGAGCGCTCTCGTCGCCGGCCGTCCGGGGGCCGCCCTGCCCGGGAACCGAGGGCCAGTGCTGGGTGTGCACGGCCTGCTCGGGCGCCCGCTGCGTCCCCGCCGTCGCGCGGACGTCGTCCCAGCCCGGCGCGGCCCCGTCGGGCCCGGCGTCGCCGACCGCCTGCTGCGGCAGCTGCGCGGCGGGCGGGACCGTGGCGGAGGCGGCCGGGGCGGAGTGGCCCGCGGGGGCGGCCGCGAGGGCCGGGGCCGCGGGCTCCGCCGACTGCTGCTCCGGCAGCCGCGTGCTCGGCCACCCGCTGCCGGCACCGGGCACGCCCGGCGGCACCTGGACCAGACCGCCCGGCGCGACCGGCTCCTCGGCCGGCGCCCGGCGGCGGCCCGAGGGCGCGGGATGCGGCTGCGGCGGAGTGTGCGCGACGGCGTCGTCCGCCGGTCCCTCGTGCCGGTCGGCCTCGGCCGGCGGCAGGGCGAAGGGGACCCGGTCGCGGGTCTCCTCCTCCGTGGCCCGCTCGGCGGCCGCGGCCAGCGCCCGCCGGCGCCGGCCGGTCGGCGCGCCGTCGGCGTCCGGCGCGCCGTGCAGCTCGACGGCTGCCCCGGAGGCGCCGTCGTCGGCCGGGAGGGACTGCGGCGCCGGGAGGGACTGCGGCGCGGGGAGGGCGTGCTGCTGCGGCGGCTGCCCGCCCCACGCGCCGTCCTGCTGCTGCTCGCCGCCCGTCCCCGTCATCCGCCGGGCCCGGCGCCCGGTCGCGACCGGTTCCAGCGCGGCCGCGCCCTGCGGCGCCTCGGCCGCCTCGCCCTCGGCCGGGCTGGGCCGCCCGCGCCGGCGGCCGGTGCCGCCGCCCGCCGTGCCTACGGAGGGCTCGCCGCCCTGCGCCGGCACCAGCGCCCGCTCGTCGGAGGCCGCCGCCCGCGCCCTGCGCCGGCCGGTGGGCTGCCGTTCGCCCTCGCCGTCGTCGCCCAGGAACGCGTCGACGGACGACCGCCGCGGCGGCTCCTGCGCCCCGTGCACCTCGACGGCCGACCCCGCCACCGTTCCCGCGCCGTCGCCGATCGGCACCTCCAGGACGTACGCCTGACCGCCCATCCCGGGCACGTCGTGCGTCTGCAGGACGCCGCGGTGCGCCTCGACGATCCCGCGCACGATCGGCTCGTGGATCGGGTCGCCGCCGGCGAAGGGCCCGCGCACCTCGATCCGGACGACGTCGCCGCGCTGGGCGGCGGCCACCACGATCGTGGAGTCGACGTAGCCGCCGTGCTGGTGGGCCGACTGGGTGTTCGCGCGGGCGTTGCCCGTGGAGTCGATGCCGGCGACGTCCGCGACGAGGTGGGCCAGCGCCGTCGCGAGCCGCGCGCCGTCGACCTCCGCCTCGATCGGCGGGGCGTGCACCGCGAACTGCACGCGGCCGGGGCCGATCAGTTCGATCGCGCCCTCGACGGCCGCCTGGACGACGCCGTCGAGCAGCACCTTCTTCGGGTCGAGCCGGTCGCTGCCGTCGTCGAGCCGCTGGAAGGCCAGGACGTTGTCGACGAGCGTGGTCATCCGCGCGTAGCCGGCGGTGAGGTGGTGCAGGATCTGGTTGGCCTCGGGCCACAGCTGCCCGGCCGGGTCGGCGGCCAGCGTCCCGAGCTCGCCCCGGAGTTGCTCCAGCGGCCCGCGCAGGCCCTCACCGAGCACGGCGAGCAGCTGCCGGTGGCGGGCGGTGAGCGCGTCGAGCCGCTCCTCGCGGGCCGAGAGACCGGCGTCGTACCGCTCCATGCGGTCGGCGAGGTCGGTCTCGTAGGTCTCCTTCAGCTCCGCCACCTCGGCGGCGTGCCGCTCGCGCAGTTCGCGCAGCTCGCTCTCGTGCTGCTCGGCGAGCGCCTCGTGCGGCCGGCGGTCGGTGAACGTGAGCACCGCGCCGACGAGCAGGTCGCCGTCGCGGACCGGCGCGGTGGTCAGGTCGACCGGCACCGGCTTGCCGCTCTTCGCCCACATGACCTGTCCGCGCACCCGGTGCTTGCGCCCGGAGCGCAGGGTGTCGGCGAGCGGCGACTCGGTGTACTCGAACGGCTCGCCGTCGCCCCGCGAGTGCAGCGTCAGCGCGTGCAGCTTCTGGCCGCCCAGCTCGGTGGCCCGGTAGCCGAGGATCTGCGCGGCGGCCGGGTTGACCAGCACGATCCGGCCCTCGGTGTCCGTACCCACGACGCCCTCGGACGCCGCCCGCAGGATCATCTCGGTCTGCCGCTGCGACCGGGCGAGCTCCGCCTCGGTGTCCACCGTCCCGGTCAGGTCGCGGACGACGATCATCAGCAGCTCGTCGCCGGTGAAGGCCGGCTGCGGCTCGCCCGGCTGGTGCCCGTACGCCTGCCGCCCGTCCTCCAGGCTCGCGCTGGTCACCTCGACGGGGAACTCGGTGCCGTCCGTGCGCCGCGCGGTCATCCGGGTGGGCTTCGTCCGGCCGCGCTCGTCGCGGCTGTCGGGCCGCCGCATCGAGCCGGGGATCAGCCGCGAGTCGAACTCGGGCAGCAGATCGAGCAGCCCGCGCCCGACGAGTGCGGTACCCGGCGCCTCCATCACGTCCAGCGCGATCGAATTGGCGTTGACGACCGTGCCGTTCGCGTTGACGAGCACCAGCGCGTCCGGAAGTGCGTCGAGTATCGCTGCGAGGCGAGCAGCGCCTCGGGATGGCCTGCTGCTCACGACGACGGTTCCTCCCTGACCTACTGCCGTACCTTGCCGACTCCGCCTTCCGGCGTGTCACTGGAGGGAGTCTACGGGCAGAGGTTGTGGGCGCGTCGGCGGATGAGACGGGAGCCCGCGCCGGGCCGCGGCGACGGGTCGGGCCGTCAGACGCCGGCGGGGGCGGGCAGCAGCGGCTGCAGGGCGTTCCAGCGCCCGATCTCGCAGCCGTCGCTCCGGCTGAACACGGCGTCGACCGGCCGTCCCTGCCAGGTGCCGGTGACGTGGGCGGTGGCCTCGCCGCCGTACTGCATGGTGCAGAGGGTGCCGGACGGGACGGGGGCGAAGAGGTCTGCGGCCTCGGGGGCCTCCGGCCGGTCGTCCGTGCGGGGGCCGCCGATCGGCGCGCCGGGTGCGGCCGGTGCACCGTGTGCGTCCGGTGCGTACGTCGCCGGTCGTCCGGCCTCGGTCAGCCGGTCGCAGGCGGCCTGCGCCATCGGGTGGTCGCCGCCGGTCGGCCCGCACTCCAGCGTGTACGTCCGGCCGTCGTACGCCGCGTCGCCCGTCCCGTCGACCGTCACCGTGAGGCGGTCGGCGGGGGCCCGGCCGGCGGGCCCGGGGTCGGCGTGCGCGGGGACCGCGGTCCCGGCGAGGGCGAGCAGTGAGCCGAGGACGAGGCGGGCGGGGGTGGCGCGGCGGGGGGTGCGGGTCATGCGGACTCCTCGGGTACGGCGCGCCGGGCCGGCGCGCGAGGTCGCGCTCGGGCGCGGGCGTCACCCGCGCCCCTCCCTCCCCTAACGCGCCGCGCCCGCTCGCGTTGCGCGCCCCAATGGCTTTGCCCTGCCGACCACCCGCCTAGTACCGTGGGCGGCGATTGGTGACACCCCACGCGGCTGTGTCATCATCTGCACGCACGACCGATCGCGCCCGCGCGGCCGGATCATGCGGTTGGAGGCGTCGCCTAGTCCGGTCTATGGCGCCGCACTGCTAATGCGGTTTGGGGTTTACCCCCCATCGAGGGTTCAAATCCCTCCGCCTCCGCACCCACGAAGCCCCGGTCCCCACGGACCGGGGCTTCTCCCGTTCCCACCCCCGGGGGACCACCCCCGCCCCTCGTTTCCGCAGGTCAGACCCCCTGAGCCAAACGGATTTCGCATGACGCCACCCGTCATGTAAAGTTCTTCTCGTAACGCCGACGGGGCGCAAAACCCCCGGAAGCACAAGCACTCGTAGCTTAACGGATAGAGCATCTGACTACGGATCAGAAGGTTGCAGGTTCGAATCCTGCCGAGTGCACAGCAGAACGAAGCCCCCGCCGGGAATCCGGCGGGGGCTTCGTCGTGTGCGGCGGGCGGTCGGGGGTCAGGTGGGGCGGGGCTGGAGGTGCTCGCACAGGAGGTCCGTGAGCGCGGGGGAGTCGAGGGCGAGGGCCCTGACGGCCTCGGGGGTGCGGGGCACCCGGATGAGGGTGAAGTCGCCCGTGTCGGGTGCGTCGAGTTCGGGGCCGCCGCGCCGAGCGGGGTCCAGGTGCAGGACGTCCGCGTGGAAGTAGTGGCGGACGAGCGTGAGCCGCGTGCCCGGTTCGGTCTCCGTGAGGAGCGGGATGAGCGGGCCGATCGTGGCGCCGGTCTCCTCCAGGACCTCGCGCCGCAGCGCCGCCTCGAGGTCCGCGTCGTCCGCGACGCCGCCGCCGACGGTCGTGCAGTACGCGGAGCCGCCCGGCCATCGGCGGCGCAGGAAGAGGAGGTGGTCGCCGTCGGACAGGACGGCGCGCACGTTCCGTCGGATGTTCATGCGGACGACGGTAGGGCCGCGGCGTCCGGCGCGGGGGCCGTTGTCAGTGGGGGGCGGCATCATCGGGGGATGACAGAGGGTTGGCGGTGTGACGGGGTGCGGTGGGAGGGAGGGGGGCCGGGGGTCGGGTGGGGCGGGGGGAAGGTGAGCGCGCTGAGGCGGGGGGCGTGGGTGGGGTTCGTCGCGCGGGGGGTGCGGCGGTGTACCGGGGCGCGGGGGAACGCCTGCCCGGTGCGCGCGGAGATCGGGGGCCGGATCACCGGCGCGCGGTGCGAGGAGTGCGCGCGGCTCGACCGGATGCACTCCGTCGCCGCCGACACGCTGGCCGACGACCCCCGGCCGTACGCCGTGTACCTGGCGTGGTTCGGTCCCGGTCTGGTGAAGGTGGGGATCACCCGCGCCGACCGGGGGAGCGCGCGGCTGCTCGAACAGGGTGCGGTGGCGTTCACCTGGGTGGGCCGCGGGCCGCTGATGGCCGCGCGCCGGGCGGAGGAGACCGCGCGGGCGGGCCTCGGGATCCCCGACCGGGTGCCGTACGAGAGGAAGCGGCTCGTCAGGGGGCGGCTGCCGGCGGCCGGTGAACGGCGGTTTGAGGTGGAGGAGTTGTACGGCCGGGTGGTGGGACTCGCCGGATGGCCGGAGGCGCTGGAGGCGGCGCCGTGCGCGGTCGTCGACCACGGCGAGGTGTTCGGCGTCGACGAGGTGCCCGTCGCCACGGGCGTGGTGAGCGAGCTCGTCACGGACGGCCGGGTCGGCGGTGAACTCCTCGCCGTCGCCGGCCCCGACCTGCACCTGCGTGTCGAGGGCGGCGGCGTCCTCGTCGTCGACACCCGGCTGCTGCGCGGATGGCGGCTCGGCCCCGCCCGCGAGCCGGGCGTGACGGTGCCCGTACGGGCGGTCGGGGGTGAACAGCGCCCGCAGGAGGGGCTGTTCTGAGCCGGCCACCCCATCTCACGGCGCCCGCCGCCCCGTCTCACGGCGCCGACCACCTCGGCTCGCGGCGCCCGCCTGACCGCCCGCCACCCCGCCCTCCCGGAGGCCGACGTCCCCGACCGCCCCAACCCCGCGGGCCGATTTCTCAGGCAATTCACAGGAAGCACCAAGCCGGGTCTCACGCACCCCTCGCACGGTGGGTGCATGACCACGACCCCGCCGCCCGGCCGCCACCGCGAACCCTCCCGGACCCACCGCGTCCCCGCGGCTCCGGCCCCCGCCTCCCGCACCGCCGGGACCGTCCTCGTCGTGGCCGGCGACGGCGCACCCGCGGAGCTGCTCGCGCTCGCCCTCGGCTACGAGGGGTGGGACGTGCGGACGGCGTCGGCCGACGGCGCCGAGGTGGTCCGCGCGGTGCGCCGCCTCCGGCCGGACGCCGTGGTCCTCGACGTGACGCTGCCGGACGTGGACGGCATGTCGCTCCTCGGGCGGCTGCGGCGCGAACGGCAGGACGTACCGGTGCTGTTCCTCACCGGGAAGGGCGACACCGGCCGGCGGATCGCCGGGCTGACGGCCGGCGGGGACGACCACGTCGCGAAGCCGTTCGTCCTGGAGGACGTCGCGGCCCGGCTGCGGAGCCTCGTCCGGCGGTCCGGCGCGACGGCGGGGGCGCGCAGCGCCTCGGTGCTGGTCGTCGGCGACCTCGTCCTCGACGAGGACAGCCGGGAGGTGACGCGCGGCGGGACGCCGGTACGGCTGACGGCGACCGAGTTCGAACTGCTGCGGTACCTCATGCGCAACCCGAAGCGTGTGCTCAGCAAGGCGCAGATCCTGGACCGCGTGTGGAGCTACGACTTCGGCGGCAAGGCGAACGTCGTCGAGCTGTACATCTCCTACCTGCGCCGGAAGATCGACGCCGGGCGCGAACCGATGATCCACACCCGGCGCGGGGCCGGCTACGTGCTCAGGGCCGCGGCCGACCGGGAGCCCGCCGGCGTGCGCTGACCCTCCCGCGCCTCTTGTACGGTGTACAGGTCCCCTACACCGTACAAGGGCCTGCGCGACCGGCCCTCGGCGTCCCGGAGCCCGACGTGACGGCCCTGCCCACCCCGCCGGCGGCCACCCCCGGCCACCCCCGGCGCTGGGTCATCCTCGCGGTGATCTGCCTCGCCCAGCTCGTGGTGCTGCTCGACAACACCGTGCTCAACGTCGCGATCCCGTCCCTCACCGCGGAGCTGCACGCCTCGACCGCCGACATCCAGTGGATGATCAACGCGTACTCCCTGGTCCAGGCCGGTCTGCTGCTCGCCGCCGGGAACGCCGCCGACCGCTACGGACGCAAGCGGCTGCTGCTCACCGGCCTCGCGCTGTTCGGCGCCGGCTCGCTGGCCGCCGGGCTCGCGGGCTCGGCCGGGCAGCTGATCGCCGCCCGCGCGGGGATGGGCGTCGGCGGCGCGATGCTGCTGACCTGCACCCTCGCCGTGGTGATGCAGGTCTTCGACCCCTCCGAGCACACCCGGGCGATCGGCGTCTGGGCCGCGGTCAACGCGCTCGGCTTCGCGGGCGGGCCGCTCCTCGGCGGGATCGTGCTCGACCACTTCTGGTGGGGCGCGATCTTCCTGATCAACCTGCCGATCGCGCTGCTCGCCCTCGCCGCCGTCGTCGTGCTGGTGCCGGAGTCGCGCAACCCGCTCGGCGACCGCCCGGACCTGATCGGCGCGGTGCTCTCGACGATCGGCATGGCGTCGACGGTCTACGCGATCATCTCCGGGCCCGAGCATGGCTGGACCAGCGCGCACGTGGTGATCCCGGCCGCCGTCGGGACCGTCGTCCTCGCCGTCTTCGCGGTGTACGAGGCGCGGATCCCGTATCCCATGCTGGACATGTCCTTCTTCCGGAACCCGCGATTCACCGGGGCGCTCTGCGGGGCGGTGCTGGTGACCTTCGGGATGGGCGGTTCGCTCTTCCTGCTGACGCAGCTGCTGCAGTTCGGCCTCGGCCACGGGCCGCTGGAGGCCGGGCTGCGGACCGCGCCGTTCGCCCTGACCGTCGTCCTGGTCAACTTCAGCGGCCTCGGGGCGCGCTGGAGCCGGCGGATCGGCGTGCCGAGGTCGCTCGGCGTCGGCATGGGGCTGCTGGCCGCCGGCCTGACGGGGGTGGCGCTGTCCGGTTCCGACGGCTACGGCGGCACGCTGGCCGGCCTGGTCGTGATGGGGGTCGGCGTCGCGCTGGCGAACCCGGCGATGGCCGCCGCGATCATGGGCGCGATACCGCCGGAGAAGGCGGGCGTCGGCGCGGGCGTCAACGGCACGGTCGCGGAGTTCGGCACCGGCCTCGGCGTCGCCGTGCTCGGCGCGGTCCTCGCCTCGGCGACGGCCGCGCGGCTGCCCTTCGACGGCGACTCGCTGCCCGCCACGCTGGCCGCGCACCCCGGGGAACGCGACCTGATCCTCGACGCCTTCGCGTCCGGGGTCACCGCCGGCCTCCTCGTCGGCGCGGTGGCGATCGCGGCGGGCGGGCTGCTCGCGGCCTGGCTGCTGCGCCGCGCCGACGCGCGGCAGGCGGCGGAGCAGACGGCACCGGCCGAGGCCCCGCAGCTCACCTAGCATCGGGCCGAACCCCGTCCGGAACCACCAGGAGGCACCCCATGGCATCCGCGGACCCGCCCCCGACCCCGGAGGACCCGAGCCCGGAGAACCCGAGCCCGGCGGACCCGAGCCCGGCGGACCCGAGCGCGCGGATGAGCGTCTGGCTCGACCCCGGCGCCCCGGCGACCCGGACCCGCCGCCCGGACCAGCCCGCCGGCCTCGACCGCGACCGCGTCACCGCCGGCGCCGTCCGGCTGCTCGACGCGGAGGGCGCGGCGAGGTTCTCCATGCGCAAGCTCGCCGCGGCGCTGGACGTGACGGCGATGTCCCTCTACTGGTATGTGGACACCAAGGACGACCTGCTCGAACTCGCCCTGGACGCCGTCTTCGAGGGCCCGGCGGCCCACGCCCGCGACACCCGGTCCCCGGAGCCCGGCTCCGGCGGGGCGGACTCCTGCGGGGCGGACTCCGCAAGCTGGCCCGACGACCTCCGCGGCCTTGCCACCGCCTACCGCGAGGCCTTGGTGCGCCACCCCTGGGCCCCGGCCCTGCTCGGCCGCTTCCTCAACATCGGCCCGAACGCGGCCGCGTTCGCCCGCCGCTGCCAGGACGTCGTCGCCCGCAGCGGGCTGCCGCCGCAGGGCCGGACGGCGGGCCTCGCGGCCGTCTTCCAGTTCGTCTACGGGTTCGCCACCGTCGAGGGCCAGTTCGCCGCGCGGTGCGCGGAGGCCGGGGTCTCGCAGGAGGAGTACTTCCGGCGCTCGCTGCGGACGGTCGGCGAACGCCCCCACATCGCCGACCTCTACACGGACGCCGTGGCGGCCTTCGAGGCCCGCGGCGGCGGCACCCCCGAGCAGCTGCGCGACCAGGACTTCCGGTTCGCCCTGGACATCGTCGTCGCGGGGATCGAGGCTCAGGCGAACAGCGCCTCCGACGCGTCCTCGTAGACGGCCACGTCCCGCCGGGCGTGGGTGATGTCCAGGACCCGGCGGACGATCCGGGCGCCGGCGACGACGCGCAGCCCCGGCTCGCCGGGCAGCCCGCGCAGATGGGCGCGGACGGCGTCGATCAGCGAGACGCCCTGGGAGTCCATGAAGACGGTCTCGGAGAAGTCGAGGACCAGGAAGTCGATGCGGCCGGCCCGGCCGTCGACGATGCGGCGGATGCCGTCGAACAGGTCCGGCCGGTTGTAGAGATCCACTTCGGCCGGCATCGGCACGAGGGTGCAGTGCGGCAGGTCGCACGGGCGGAGCAGCACGGGCACGGAAGCTCCCTGACCGGAGGGCGGACCCGCGCCCAGTCCGGACCCGGAGGATCGGCGGACCGCTTCCTGACCCGCTCGGTCATTGCACCACGGGTACCCCGGCCCGGGAAGGACGGTGGCCGTCCTCCTCACCACCTTCACGTCTGCTCCACCCGGAGCGTTCACCGGTCGGAGGGAGCCGATAGAGTTTGCTCATCCTGTGCTCGCAGTCAGGAATGTGCTGCGGAGCTCTCCTGCGCATGGCCTCAGGGCCGTGCATGCCGAAGAGGTTCGTAGTGACTGCGTACGATTTTCCCGAAGTGCCGCTCTCTGCCGACGCGGTCGCGTCCCCGGCGGTCTTCGCCCTGGCGGAGATCCTGACCTCCGCCGCCACCCAGCTGCACGCCGTCGAGGGCCACCCGTCCACGCTGCTCGCGGCCGTGGAGCTGGCCCGGGAGATCGTGCCGGGCGCGGAGTACGCGGGCATCACGGTCGTCGAGCGCGGCCTGCCCGCCCGGCCGGTGGCCTGGACGGACGACATCGTGCGCAGGGCCTGCGCACCCGACGAGCAAGGCCCCGACCCGAGAACGTACTGGGACACCCTGTGGGACGCCCCGCTGGTGCGGACCGACGAGACGGCCGACGGCGACGGGCGCGGTGTCTTCCTCGGCGTCCACGGACTGCGGTCCGCGATCTCGCTCCGGCTCCGCGCCGACCAGCGCAAGCTCAGCGTGCTCTCGCTCTACGCGCGCACCACCGGCGCCTTCGGCGACGCGGACGTCCGGATCGGGCGGCTGCTCGCGGCGCACATCTCGATCGCCCTGGAGACCGCGACCGAGCGCGAGCAGCTCACCGAGGCCATGCGCACCCGGGACGTCATCGGGCAGGCGACCGGTCTGCTGATGGGGCGCCTCGACATGGACGCGAGCGAGGCGTTCAACCGGCTGGTGCGGACCTCGCAGCAGGAGAACGTGAAGCTGCGGGACATCGCCCAGCGGATCGTGGACGCGGTCACCCCCGACTGAGCCCGCCGCGACCGGGGCGGCGGTACCGCGCGGCCGCGGGGCCCCCGCCGGGTCCCCGTGCCGGGACCGGCGCCTCAGCCCGCGGCGGGGACGTCCCGGACGGCCTGGATGTCCAGCTCGACCTGCAGGGTCGCGCCGATCGCTGAGATGCCGGCCTGGACGACCTGGTTGTAGTGCATCGCGAAGTCGTCGCGGTGCAGCTCGGCGGTGGCGCGGAAGGCCGCCCGGGTTCCGCCCCACGGGTCGGGGCCCGAGCCGAGGTAGGTGAGGTCGAGCGGGACGCTCCGGACCACGCCGTGCAGGGCCAGCTCCCCGGTGACCAGCCAGCGGTCGGTGCCGACCGGGGTCAGCGGGGCCGTGCTGCGGTAGGTGAGTTCGGGGAAGCGCTGGACGTCGAGGAAGTCGGGCGAGACCAGGTGGTCGTCCCGCATCCGGTTCCCGGTGTCGATCGAGTCGGCCTCGACCACCGCCTCGACCAGCGAGTTCTCCACGTCCGGCGCGATCGCTATCCGCCCGGAGAACGCGGTGAACCGACCGCGCACGCTGGAGAAGCCGAGGTGCCGCGCGGACGCCGCCACCGAGGAGTGCGCCGGGTCGATGCTCCAGGCCCCCGGCGGCGGCAACTCGGTGCCGCCCTGCCGCGCGAGCGTGAGGCTGCCGAGTTCGGCCCGGCCGCCGGCCCCGACGAGCGCGGTGGACGCGGTGGGGGCGTAGCCCACGGCGGTGACGATCGCGGTGTACGCGCCCGGCGGCAGCGCGGTGGGGTCGTCGACGACGCCGTCCTGGTCGGCCGCGGCCCGCAGGACCTGGGCGCCGGTCATGTCGGTGACGGTGACGACGGCGTGCGGCACGGGCCAGTTGTCACGGGTGTGGAGGCGGGCACGGAGGGACACGGAGGGCCTTTCACTGACGTAGGGATGAGGGCGGGCCGGGGCGGCGGACGGGAAGGGGGTGCGCGCGGACCCGCCG